>JAFAHQ010000294.1 GCA_019237135.1 Alphaproteobacteria bacterium | reverse complement strand
TACATGATGTTCTTAAATTGCGAATGGCCAGCCATCGATCTCTGCGCCGCCTCCCGTCAGCATCACGGCCGGACGCCCGCTCGGGGGCTAACAATCCAATATGGCAGGATTGGGGCACCTGGCGGTATGGCCGGCGGGAGGTTCCGCAGCGCTTTTGAAGCCTCGCAGAGGCCCGAGAAAGGCCACGATCGGCGATCAGCGGCGGGGCAGATGCACCGCTAAGCGGCCGCCGATTCGCACCGGCTCGACCGTGCGGGCGAGGCCGCTGCGATCGTCGGTCTCGAGCAGAATGCCGCACAACGTTCCTTCGCCTTCAGCTGGTTGAGGGCGCGCACCCGGCATCTTAGTGACAAAGCGGCGCGTCGCCGGCTCCTTCTGCATGCCGATCACCGAATCATAGTCGCCGCACATCCCGGCGTCGGTCTGGTACGCGGTGCCGCCTGGGAGGATCTGCCCATCGGCAGTCGGCACATGACAGTGTGTCCCGAATACCGCCGAGACACGGCCGTCGGAGAAATGCCCGAGTGCCATCTTCTCGCTCGATGCCTCGGCGTGAAAGTCGACCAGGATCGCGGCCAGGTCGTCGCCGAGTCGATGATCGGCGAGAATGTCGTCAAGCCGAGCGAACGGATCGTCGAGCGCGTCCATAAAGAGCCGGCCCATCAGATTGACGACCAGCACGCTCTGCCCGCCGACGCGATGGATCCGCCAGCCGGCGCCGGGCGTCCCTTTTGGGAAGTTCGCCGGCCGCAACAGGTACGGATCACGGTCGATATAGGGGATGATTTCACGCTGGTCCCAGACGTGGTTCCCAGTCGTCAGAATGTCGACGCCGCAATCGTAGAGCTCGCCGCAGAGGCCTTCGGTCAGACCAAATCCGCCGGCCGCGTTTTCCGCGTTTACGACGACGAGGTCGATCGCGAATTCCTGCCGTAGGGTCGGCACGTGCCTCTTGACGGCATCTCTTCCCGGACGCCCGACCACGTCCCCGCAAAACAGAATGATCACGGCGCGCCGTTCACCGACCCTGGCGAGCGGGAAGCGCGGGGCGAAGCCGCCTCGGCCGTCGGCATGCAAACCCTCCGTGGCCCGCCGTAGCAGGTGGGCGCCATGTGTCGAAGCCACAACTCCGACAGGGACGGCTCCCAAGAGGTAGGAATCGGCCCCGGGGCAACATGCGGCCTAACGAACCGCGCAGCCCCGCCCCGCAGCTCCATAGCTAGGAGGTCTCCAGGCGCGCCGCAATAGCCTCGACCCGCTGTGCGATGCCGTTGACACCGCTAGCTGCGGTATCAGTGGCAGCCTCGGTAGCGCGCACTTCGCTGCGCTCCAACCGCAGCGCCTCGTTCGCATCGGCCAACTCGTCGGCGATCACGAGAGCGGCGAGCAGCAGCAACCGTGCTTCGCCGACCTGCCCGACGCTCCCGACGAACTCCGCGACCTTCGCGTCGATATATTGCCCCAGACGCCGGATGCGCCCCTCCTGTCCGTCATCGCAGGTGATCGCGTATGAGCGGCCGTTGATCGTCAGGTTGACCTGTCCCACGTCATCCCCCTTCCCCCAAGATGCGGCCGATCCTGGCGAGCGCCTGATCGACGCGCGCCGCGATCTCTCTGAGCCGCAAGTAATCGACCTCGCCACTGCGCCCGTCGACCCCGTGGGCGGCCTCAAGCCGCGCCACGGCTCGCTCCAGCCGTTCAATTGCCGCCTCGAGTTCGGCCATCACGCAACAGTTAGGTGTCGCGGCGACGCAGTGAGGTTTAGCGCACCTTCTCGAACTTCCGCAATGTACGCATCGGTTCCGGGCGGGGCTCATTCGGGAATAGGCCCGGCCACAATGTCCAGGCGACCTCGCCGACATAGACGTCGCCGCGCGAATCGACCGCCACACCATGCGGACCAAGGAACTGGGTTGGCGCCAAGCCGGGGTGGCGATCACCGATCCGTGCCAGGAGCTTGCCCTCATGATCGACGATGCTGACCCGCGCCCCGAGATTGGGCGAATTGCGGTTCACCGCCATTCCCGGGCCGAGCTCGCCGATGTAGCACACCGGATGGTGGGCATAGGGCATGTAGAGTCCGCACGGGCGGTGGAGGTTGTTCCACTGCGTCTCATATTTGCCGTTGCCATCGAATACTTGGACCCGATGGTTCTCGCGATCGGCGACGTAGACCCAACCGTCAGCATCGGTGCAGATATTATGCGCGATGTTGAACTGACCTGGGTCGGTGCCGGGCTCGCCCCAGGACAAAAGAAGCTTACCGTCAGACGAATATTTGTGGACTCTGGCGTTTCCGTAGCCATCGGAAATATAGATCTCGCCCTTGGGCGATAGGGCCGTGTGGGTGCAGCGGTGAAACGGCTCGCCGCTCATATAGGGCGCCGGTTTGCCGGGGATGCCGATCTCCAGCAGGATCTTGCCGTCGGGGGTGCATTTGCGGATGCAATGGGCGCCGTCGTCGGTCATGTAGAGGCTGTCGTCCGGACCCATGTGCAGGCCGTGTGCGCGCGGCCACAGCCCCTCGCCCCAGGAACTTAGAAAATTGCCGTCGCGGTCGAACACCATCATCGGGTGCTCGCCGCGATTGAAGGCATAGACGCGATCCTTGCCGTCGACACCGACGGCGGCGACTTCCTTAAAGGACCAGCCGTCCGGGAGCTTCGCCCAGTTGTCGACGATGCGGTATCTGAAGTCGCCACTGCCAACGATGTCCGCCATGCCAAGGCCCTCTGCTTAAGCGCCGAGGTCCAGGTTAGCGATGCGATCGCCGTTAAACAATCCTCCTCCAAGCTTGCCCTCGCCGCGGGGGTGGCTATCTTCCCTTGATGAGCACTACTGCCTCTGCCGCCGCGGCTCCCCCGCTCCCCGCCGCGCGCGACCCGAAGCTCCGCCATATGGCTGACGCCCTACGCGCGCTCGCCATGGATGCGGTCGAGCAAGCGAAATCCGGCCATCCGGGCATGCCGATGGGCATGGCCGACATCGCGGCGGTTCTGTTCACCCAATTCCTGCGCTACGACCCGCGGGCACCTGACTGGCCCGATCGCGACCGTTTTGTACTGTCCAACGGGCACGGCTGCATGCTGCTTTACGGGCTGCTGCACCTGACCGGCTACCCCGACATGACGCTCGACGAGCTGAAGCGTTTCCGCCAACTGGGCAGCCGTACCGCCGGGCATCCGGAACGCGGCCACGCCAGCGGCATCGAGGTCACCACCGGGCCGCTCGGCCAGGGGCTGGCCGACGCCGTCGGCATGGCGATCGCCGAACGGCTGTTGGCCGCCGAGTTCGGCGACAACATCGTCGACCACCGCACCTATGTCTTCTGCGGCGACGGCTGCCTGATGGAGGGGATCAGCCACGAGGCCGCCTCGCTTGCTGGTCATCTCCGCCTCAATAAGCTGATCGTGCTCTACGACGACAACTCGATTTCGATCGATGGCTCGACCGAGCTCGCGTTTTCCGACGACTCCGTCTTGCGCGTCCGGGCGTACGGCTGGGCGGCAGAGCGGATCGACGGGCACGACCACGAGGCGATCGCCGACGCCATTCGTCGGGCTCAGCAGAGCGACCGGCCGAGCCTAATCGCCTGCCGCACGATCATTGCCTTCGGTGCCCCGACCAAGGCCGGCACCGCCGCCGCTCACGGCGCCCCGCTTGGTGCGGCCGAGATCGCCGGGGCGCGCGAACGGCTCGGCTGGAATTACCCGCCTTTTGTCGTTCCCGACGACGTTCGCGCGGATTGGCGCGCCGCAGGCGGGCGCGGCGAAACCTTACGCCGCGCCTGGGAGACGCGGCTCCAGTCCCTCCCGGAAGCACGCCGGGACGAGTTCCTGCGGCGCCAGCGCCGCGAGTTGCCGCATGGGCTTGATGCCGCGGTCGCCAAACTTTGCGACGATTTCCGGCAAGCGAATGCCAAGATCGCGACGCGTCAGGCCTCCGGCACGGTCCTCGATAGCGTGACAAAGCTCGTTCCCGAGCTGGTCGGCGGTTCGGCCGATCTGACGCCTTCGAACAACACCAAGGCCAAGGACCAGAAGGACGTCCGCCGCGGCGACTTTACCGGCCATTACCTGCGCTACGGGGTGCGCGAGCACGGCATGGCAGCGGCGATGAATGGCATCGCCGCGCATCCCGGGCTGATCCCCTATGGCGGGACCTTCCCGACCTTCTCCCGATTATGCCCGGCCCGCGATCCGGCTGGGGGCGTTTATGGGGGTTGGCGTCGTCTATGTGATGACCCACGATTCGATCGGGCTCGGCGAGGACGGCCCGACGCATCAGCCGGTCGAGCATCTGGCGGCGTTGCGCGCGATGCCGGGGCTTTATGTCTACCGCCCAGCCGACGCAGTCGAGACCGCCGAGTGCTGGGCTTTGGCATTGCAGCGGCGCGACGCCCCTTCGTTACTCGCTTTGACCCGCCAGCCTCTGCCGTTGCTGCGCAACAGTGGCAGCGGGCAAGGGACGGACCGCAACCTCTGCGCTCGCGGGGCCTATGTGCTGGCGGAAGGACCCCATGCCCGCCAGGTCACCCTATTGGCCACCGGCTCGGAGGTGTCGATCGTGATGGCAGCGCGCGAGCTGCTGGCGCGCGACCGCATCGTCGCCGCGGTCGTCTCGATGCCGTGTTGGGAACTGTTTGAGGCGCAGCCGCAGGCCTATCGCGCCGCGGTGCTGGGCGCGGCGCCGCGGGTTGGGGTCGAGGCTGCGGTCCAATTCGGTTGGGAGCGCTGGCTCGGGCCGCGCGGGGCTTTTATCGGGATGACGGGTTTCGGCGCCTCGGCGCCGGTCGAGGCGCTCTACCCGCATTTCGGGATCACCGCCGAACGTGTTGCCGAGGTGGCCCGCTCGCTTCTATAGATCGGCGAAGAGGTTTGGGAGGAGAACCATGGCGGTACGAGTTGCGATCAACGGCTTTGGCCGGATCGGGCGGCTGGTCCTAAGGGCGGCGTACGAGCACAAGCATACTGAGATCGAGGTTGTCGGCGTCAACGACCTCGGCCCGGTCGAGACCAACGCTCACCTCCTCAGATACGACAGCGTGCACGGCCGCTTTCCGGGGGAGGTGGCGACCGGCGACAACTGGATGGACATCGGCCGCGGCAAGATCCGGGTCACCGCCGAGCGCGACCCGGCCAAGCTGCCTTGGCGCGAGCTCGGGGTCGAGGTGGCGCTCGAATGCACCGGCATCTTTACCAGGCGCGAGGCCGCCGCAAAGCACCTCGAAGCCGGTGCGAAGAAAGTCATCATTTCCGCCCCGGCTGACGGCGTTGATATGACCGTCGTGATGGGCGTTAACCAGGAGGAGCTGAAACCCGAGCACCAGGTCATCTCGAACGGGTCGTGCACGACCAACTGCCTCGTCCCGGTTGCCTATGTCCTCCATCAGGGCGTCGGTATCGAGCGCGGCTATATGACGACGGTCCACGCCTATACCAGCGACCAGAGCCTCCAGGACACTTTGCACTCCGATCTGCGGCGCGCCCGGGCGGCGGCGCAGTCGCTGATCCCGACCTCGACCGGCGCCGCCCGCGCGGTCGGCCTGGTGTTGCCGGCGCTGAAGGGCAAACTCGATGGCACCGCAATCCGGGTGCCGACCGCCAACGTTTCGCTGATTGACTTCAAATTCGACGCGGCGCGCGAGACTTCAGGTGAGGAGATCAACGCGCTGATGGAAGAGGCCGCAAAGTCGAACCGCCTCAAAGGCATCATCGGCATCAACAGGGCACCGACCGTGTCGGTCGACTTCAACCACGACCCGCACAGCTCGACCTTCGATGTGACCCAGACGCAGGTGCTCGACAAGAGCTTTGTCCGAGTGCTGGCCTGGTACGACAACGAATGGGGTTTCTCCAACCGCATGGTCGAGGTTGCCGCCTATTTCGGCG
>JAFAHQ010000255.1 GCA_019237135.1 Alphaproteobacteria bacterium | reverse complement strand
ATCCGGCGTGCGCCGGCTAATTGTTTACTCGGCGCCCGCAGAGCAGCACCACCACGGGAGAAAATTGACCCGCTAACTCGTCATCCCGGCGCAGGCCGGGATCTATCCGGCCCATAGGCACGGGCCTTCGCCAGTGTGACGAGAGGCTGGGGTGCGGTATTTTCGCTACTGTCTCTGTGGTGAACTTCTGATGGGTTTCGCTGCGCTCAACCCATCCTACGTCGTCGCGCGGCGCTGTTGCCCGAAGCGGAGGCGCAAGATGGCTTCGATGGCGAGAATGAGTGTCGTCACCGCGATCAGAAACGCGCTGACCGCCGCGATCGTCGGCTCGACCTGCAGGTTGAGGCTGTTCCAAATCCGCACCGGCAGTGTCTGGGCATGCACGCCGGCGAGAAACAGCGAGATCAGCAATTCGTCGAACGAGGCGAGAAACGCAAAGAGAGCGGCCGACAGCACGCCCGGCAATGCGATCGGCAACACCACACGGCAGAAGACACGGAGGCGGCTGGCGCCAAGGCCGAGTGCCGCGCGTTCCAGATCCGGGTCGACAGCGTGCAATGCCGCCAGCAGGATCAACAGCACAACCGGCATCGCGATCACGGCGTGGCAAAGCCCGAGCCAGAGAAAATTGCCGATCAGTCCCAATTTGCCGGCGAGGTAGTACATCGCAATCGCGGTGATGATGCTCGGCACGATGACCGGGGTCAGCATCAGGGACAGCAGCAGTTTTCTGCCGCGGAATTCGCTCCGCAGGAACGCATAGGCGGCAAAGAAGCCGATCGTCGTCGAAACGAGGCAGGCAATAGCGCCGATGATCAGGCTCGAGGCCAGTGCGCGCTGCCATTGCATATTGCCGAAAAAATGAGCGAACCATTGCAACGACAGCGAGGTCGGCGGAAAGCGCAGATAGCCGTCACCGCTGAAAGCGAGAATAACGACGATGACGATCGGCGCCATCAGCCACACGCACATCGCCGCGACATAGAGGCGCAGCAATCCGGTGGGCCAGCGGCGCATCACCCAGTGGAAGGTGACATTGGAGGACATGACTCACCGCCCTCCAATAAGCCTACGGATGTCGGTGACGCGGTAATAGACCGCATAAAGCGCCAAGGTCACGACCAGCAAGGTCAGCGACATCAATGCGGCAGAGGGCCAATCGACCGCGACTTCGAGCGCGCGGTCTATCAGCATCGCGATCATGATGTCGTGTTGACCGCCCATCAGCGCCGGCGTGATGAAGAAGCCAATCGACAGGATATAGACGATCAGCGCACCAGACAGCACACCGTGCAGGCTCAGCGGAAAATACACTCGTCGAAAGGTATAGAGGCCGCTCGCGCCGAGCCCCGCTGCGGCGCGCAGCAGCACCGGGTCGATCGCCCGCATCGCTGCGTAGAGTGTCAGCACCATGTAGGGCAACAGCACATAGCTCATTCCGATCAGGACGCCGAGGCGGTTGTACATCAGCGACAGTGGCGCGCCGATCAGCCCGGTCGCCAGCAAGACATTGTTGACAAGTCCATGCTCGCCGAGCAGCACCATCCACGAGAAGGTGCGCACGATGATGCTGGTGAAATACGGCAGCACGATCGACAGCACGACGATCCTGACGCCGACGCCGGCTGTCGTCGTTAGGTAATAGGCTATTGGGTAGCCGATCAGCAGTGTCGTGACGGTAACAATCAGCGAAATCCAATTGGTCGTACCGAGCGCCGTCAGATAAGCCTGCGACCACAGCAAATCCCGACCCTGGTCGATAAATTCGGCGGTGGTGCCGTCAAATTCGGTGAACGAGCGGACGAAGAACAATGCCAGCGGCACCAGAAACAGGAAAACCAGCACCGCCAGTGCGGGCAGTACCAGCAGCAGGGTGCGGTCCCGCGGCACGCTTGGCGAGGAACGCACGACCGGTCCTGGCGCCGCGATGGAGACGGTCATCGGCCGCTCGTCAGTCTCCACTCCACAGGATCAGACTGTCGGCGACCGGCCAGCGCAGCACCACTGGCGTACCTACAGGCAACGGCGAGACGCCCGCGGCGTTCTGCAGATCGACTGTGATCGGCGCGGCGCCGTTGAGGTCCACGGCATAGCGCAGGATGTTGCCGAGAAACGAGCAGCGGCGGACCTTCCCGGCGAGCATATTGGCGCCGGGGTCGCCGATCGCGGTCGTGCCCGGCGCGATTTCGACCCGCTCGGGCCGGATGAACAGCATCCCTCGCCCGTTGCCGCAGCTGTTGCTGCGCGGCGCGCGCAACTCCTGGCCGGAAGGCAGGTGTAGCCGCACGACTTCGCCAGCCTCGCCCATCACCGTGCCTTGGATCAGGTTCGCTTCGCCCAGAAAACGGCCGACAAAAGGATTGACCGGGCGCTCGTACACCTCGCCGGGCGATCCGACCTGATGGATCCGGCCATGGTCCATGATGGCGATGCGCTCGGACATGCTCATCGCCTCTTCCTGGTCGTGCGTGACGTAGAGCACGGTCATGCCGAGGCGCTGCTGGATTTCCTTGATCTCGACCTGCATCTCGAAGCGCAGGTTTTTGTCGAGCGCGCCGAGCGGCTCGTCCATCAGCACGACCGGCGGATGGAAGACGATCGCACGCGCGAGCGCCACACGCTGCTGCTGCCCGCCGGAGAGATGGCGCGCGTCGCGGTCGGCGAAGCGGCCGAGCCGCACCAGCTCGAGCGCCCAGGTGACCCGCTCGCCGATCGCCTCTTTCGCCCAGTGCCGCGCGCGCAGCGGAAAGGCGATGTTCTCGAAGACATTGAGGTGGGGAAAGATTGCGTAGTTCTGAAACACCATGCCAAAGCCGCGCTTTTGTGGCGGCAGTGCTGCGATGTCTTCGCCGTCGAGCAGGACGGTGCCGCCGTCCGGGCGGACAAAGCCGGCGACCATCATCAAGGTGGTGGTCTTGCCCGAGCCCGAAGGCCCCAGCAGCGAGAAGAATTCGCCGGGAGCGATCGAGGCGGCGAGGTCATCGACGACGGTTTCTTCGCCGTATCGCTTGGTCAGCCCGCGTAGCTCGACCGCGCCACTACCCAACCCGGCGATCGGTGCGGGCGGCGCCGGTTCGGCCGCCTTTATTGCCGTCCCGCTTCTCTCCGCTATGACAGAATCCATTTCGACCATATCGCGTTCACTTTGGCGCGGTTCTGGTCCCACCACTCGGCGTCCTGGATGAAGCAGCGCTTCATCTGCTCGGGGCTGCCGGGCAGCATCGCAACCCGTTCGGGCGGCAGCATGCCGAAGGTTTTGCGGTTGGTCGGGCCATAGGCCAGTTCCTTGGGAAGACCGAGCTGCGCCTTGGGTTGCATCGCATAATCCACCAGGAGCTGTGCCTCCTTCATGTTCTTGGCATCCTTGAAGATACCGTAGCCCTGCAGCTGCAGCATGTGCTGGTTCCACTCGATCGCGACAGGCGCGCCCTTGTCGGCGATCGCCTGGAGGCGGCCGTTCCAGATCGAACCGAGCACGACGTCCCTGTCAGCGAGCATCTGAGCGGACAGTGCGCCGGTGTCCCAGAATTTCTTGATCTGCGGCTTGATCCGCGACAGTGACTTGAAGGCCCGGTCGATGTCGATCGGGAACACCTTGTCCGTCGGCACACCGTCGGCGATCAACGCAAATTCCAGGTTCGGCGAACCCGACGCCATGTCCGCCAGCATGCGGGCGCCGGGGAACTTCGCGACATCCCAGAATTCGGCCCAGCTTTTCGGCTGCTTGCCGTCGGGGAAGGTCTCCTTGTTGTAGCCGAGCACGGTCGCATAGAGGCAGAGCCCGGCCGTTCTCGGGGTCACGTACTCTTCGGGTACGTCTTTCGTGTCGGTGTACTTCCAGCTGGCGTAGTCGATCGGCGCCAGTGCCCCGGTGTGGTCGAGGGTAACCAGACCGTCGAACCCGGCATCGGCGACGTCGAGCTCGGCGTTGCCCGATTTCACCATCGCCAGCATCTTGGTCAGCGTGCTCGCGACGATGACGACCTCGATGCCGGTCTCCTTGGTGAACGGGTCGTAGATGGACTGCTTTTGGGTGTCGCTATAGGCGCCGCCCGGGTTGCGCACGACGACCTGGCCGGCGGCGCGCGCCGGCCTCGACGACAGATAGGGCGCGGCGAGCGCTGCAGTGCCGGCAACCAATAATTTGCGTCTTGTCGGGAACCGGGTCATCGCAGATCTCCTCCCTGTTTCGCCAGCCGACCAGCCGGCACAGTATGACCATGGGCT
>JAFAHQ010000357.1 GCA_019237135.1 Alphaproteobacteria bacterium | reverse complement strand
ACCGATCCCGCCAAACGTATAGGTCCTTCCGACGGACCTGCAGCTCCCGCGCGATTGCGCTCACGTTCTCGCCGGCCAGCATCCGGCGGATCACCGAAACCTTGAACTCGCGGCTGAAGATACGGGCTTTGCTGGGCATCCAGTTCTGCCTTCCAGAGAACTGTCCCTATTTTCTCTGTCTCAGTTTCCGGGTCCACACCAGACCGAACAGCGAATTAAATCGGCCGAACAGGGATCGATATCGGGCCTAACAGGAAGCACCACGGAACGGCGTTAGCCGGCAAAATCGTCACGACCAACGGCGGTTCGCGATGTAGGCCTTCTTCGGGCGCCAGCCTTGACGCCGAAATGGTCGGCGAGCTCTGCCCCGGTGAAGCCCAAGGTGAAACTCTGCGGGTCGAGTGGCAGCATCGTCGCGTTCCATTCGTGCCATTGCGCGACCAGCCGGTCATAGACGGCGCGATGCCGCGCCTTGAGATTCGCGCGCTCCATCGGGTCCTGCATCACATCGAATAGAAAGGTGTTGCCGAGGATCTTTAGGTATTTCCAGTCGCCGTCACGGGCCGCCTGCTGATCGGCGTATTTGTAGCGCCAGAACAATTGACGCGGCACAGGTGCGGCGCCTTGGGTCAGCCAAGGCATCAGGTCGATGCCGTCGGTCGGATAGGCCGGGTCCGGCGCGGTGCCAGCCGCGGCGAGCAGGGTCGGCAGCCAATCCACGGTGATCGTTACCTGCTGTGAAACGCCGCCCGGCGGAATGCGGGCCGGCCAGCGGATCAACGCCGGGACTCGCAAACCACCTTCCAAGAGCTCGGTTTTTCGACCCGTGAACGGCCAGGTGTCGGCGTAGCGCTCGCCGCCATTGTCACTGGTAAAGACGACGATCGTGTTCTCCGCCGCACCGTTCGCGTCGAGCGCCTGCAACACACGGCCAATCTGCAGATCCATCTGCTGGATCATCCGCCGATAGGTGCGCTGGCTGCCGCCGTCAAAATGGAACAGGCTCGTCAGGCGGCGCGATTCCGCCTCGTCGCCCGGCGCCTCCCACGGCCAGTGCGGGGCGTTGAAGTGCAGGCTGACGAGGAACGGCTCGCCGGATTTGACATAGGCGTCAACGACATCGACGGCTCGGTTGCCCAACAGGTCGGTCAGATAGCCGGGTTGCCGGACCTGCGTGTCATCGTCCCACAGATCCTCGGTGTCGCTCGTCGGCGGCCCGTATTTATGCGTGAAGTAATCGAGCACGCCGCCGCGGAAGCCATAAAAATGATCGTAGCCGCTTTGCAATGGGCCGAAATCGGGTGGTCGGCCCAGATGCCACTTGCCGATCAGGGTCGATTGGTAACCGGCTTTCTTCAGGATCGACGGCAGGGTCGGGTGATCCGGCGGCAGACCTATTTTCCGCGTCTCGCGGCTGGCCAGCGGTTCTTCCAGACCGACCGCCAACCGATACTGGTACCGCCCGGTGATCAGCGCGACACGTGAGGCGGTGCACACCGCGGAATTGGCATAGGCCTGCGTGAAACGCATGCCCTCGGCCGCGATGCGGTCGATGTTGGGCGTGGTGAAATCGCGCCTTCCGTAACAGGACAAATCGGCGTAGCCGAGATCGTCGGCCAGAATGAACAGGAAATTGGGCTTCAACGGCCCCTCCGGATAGTCATCAGCGGAATGAGTATTGCGGGAGACCAGGTGCGGGTTTACTTCAGCCGATGCCATTCAGCAGTCTTTAGTGCGGAGGGTGACGGATGAACGAAGACCGCTTCAACATGGACATCCGCAAGTTCCTGAAGGTCGTCGGGGTGACCTCGCAACGCGAGATCGAGACCGCGGTGCGCGATGCGCTCGCCAAGGGACGCCTCAAGGAGAACGCCCTGCTCAAACCGCGGGTCACCCTGTCGATTCCCGAGCTCGGGGTCGAGCACGTCGTCGATGGCGAAATCGGGATGACGTGACCGGCCCGTTCGATCGCCGAGATTGCTTCCCCGCGGGTCTGGCCCGCTGGTCGCAATGACACCTCAAAATGGCGGTCGTTGCGAGGAGCCGAGCGACGAAGCAATCTCGCCGCCGCTTCGTGCTATTTCGCGGCGGTCACCATGATTTCGACGAGCAGCTCCGGGCGCGCCAGATCGGCCTTGACGCAGGCGCGCGCCGGCGGATTTTCGGGATCGACCCAGGCGTTCCACACCGAGTTCATATTTGCGAACAGCGCCATGTCCTTGATCCACAGATTGGCCGACAGCAGGTTCGATTTGTTGGTCCCCGCCTGCGCCAGATAGCCGTCGATCTTGTCGAGGATCTGCTTGGTCTGGCCCTTGATGTCTTGCGTTGCGTCGCTGGCGGTCAGCCCGGCGAGATAGACCGTATTGTCGCGCACGACGCAGCGGCTCATCCGGGGGCCGGGCGGTTGTGTCTTGTCAAAACGGCTGATGGCCATCACAGGTCTCCCTGATTGCGAGAACGATCGAATGTGCCGCGACGGAGCGCGGAAGGGAAGGGCTCAGCCGGTGCTGCCCGGCGGCTCCACGTAATTGACGATGCGTTTACCGAAAGTGTGGATGCCGTAGGTGAGGAGCGGCCGGTCGCCGACGACGCGAAACGCGTGCACCCGGTTGGTGGGGAAGGTGATCGAGACGCCGGGTTCGAGAGCGACGACCTCGTCCTCACCGGCGAGCCAAGCCTCGCCGCGGCCCTCAAGGACGGTCAACACCTCGGCATAGGGGTGCGAGTGCAGCCGGGTCTGGTAGCCGGGCGGCGAGGTCTGGATGCCGGTGCGGATCGGCAGCCCGGCACCGGTATCATCGCCGATGATCGGCTGGTAGGTGGCGCCGCCTGGAAAATCGACGGTCGGCCGCTCGGCGTGGCGAATGACGGTCAGCGCATCGGACATGGGATCCTCCGTAGGCGGTGCCCGAGAGCCTATCATGCAACCCCACCATCGCCAGCCGACAAATGCAAAACCGGTCATTCCTCGGGCATGCCGGCCTTGCGCAGGCCCGCGAGATACGTGGCCTCGAATAGGGCACGGACCTTCGGTACACCCCAATATTCGGCGCCTTTAAGCGAGCGAGGCTCGAAAAACGATTGTCGCCGCTCAGCCTTCGAGCTTCCGCGAGCTCGTCCGCGGCGCGTTCGGTCTGGCCTTGGAGGGCATAGGCGGAAGCGAGGGGGGCGCGAGGTAGCGGATGTACCGGATTGGCGTTGCGCGCCTTCTCGAGCCAGTGAATTGCCTCTTCGGTGCGCGATTGCAGCAGATGTGCGATCCCAATCCGGTAATAGAAAGTGCCGATCACAGGATCGCGGGGACTGAGGCGGATGGCTTGCTCCTGGGCCGGAATCATCTCCTCTATCGAACCGCAGTAAAACTTGCAGTCGCCGAGAATGGCTATTGCCCGCACCTAATTGCGATTGAACGCGATCGCCGTCTGGTATTCGGGAATGGCCTCTTCGTATCGGTTCTGGGCGCGCAGCACCTGGCCTTTGGCGTAATGCGCAAGCGGGTTGCGGGGCGATGCCGCCAAGGCTTGCCCGACAAGTTCTTCCCCGCGTGCGATCTCAGTTGCGGCCGAGTCGCTCAGATTATCGAGCCGACGGGCCATCAACGCGGCCGCCAACAAGCTGCGTGCCTCGACAGACCGCGGATCGAGCTCCAATGCGCTCTCGAACATGCTGATTGCCGCCGCTCGGCTGTCGCGCGACGGCGGCTTCAAATTTGCGGCGCGTCCCCGGAGGATGTAATCCAGCGCATCGGGATGCTCGGCCGGCCGGGCGGTCTCCACGCCAATCAGCTCAAGGTCGAGCGCGACGGCGATCCGGCTCGTAATCTCGTCTTGGAGGGCGAACAGATCGCTCATGTCGCCGTGGAACCGCTCTGCCCAGATATGCGCATCGGCTTCGGCGTCGATCAGTTGGGTAGTAACGCGGACCTCGCTGCCCGACCGACGGACGCTTCCTTCCAGGACATAGCGCACCGCCAACTCGCGGCCGATCTGCTTTGTGTCGATCGGCTTGTTCCGGTAGGTGAACGCGGTATTGCGCGAGATCACGAGCATGCCTGCGAGCCGCGACAGATCGGTTGTCAGGTCCTCGGTGATCGCGTCGGCGAAATATTGCTGGTCGGGGTCGTTGCTGAGGTTGGCGAACGGCAGCACCACTATCGACAGGCGTGGCGCAGCGGTGGGTAGTGAACGTGAAGTGGTCGACGCCACGCTTGGCGTCGTCAACAGGGTCACCGCAGGAACGAAACGATAGCCGCGGCCGGGGATCGTTTGGATACAGCTGCCGTCGGCTCGCCCTTGGTCGAGGACCCGGCGGAGTGCGGCGATCTGCATGTTCAAATTGATGTCCTCGACCGTCGTCGCCGGCCATACGGCCGCCATGAACTCGTCCCTCGATACGAGGTCTCCTGCTCGTCCAACCAGTACGTCAAGAACGTCGAGTGCCCGCGAACCGATCACGCCCGGCAGGAAAGCGCCGGTCGCGTCACGCCAAAACAAAGCGCGGACGTTCCGGTCGAGCCGAAAGCCCTCGAATAGGAAGACATCGTCCCTGCCAAGAGCGCCCATGTGTCCCGCGCGCCCCGAATGTTCTGAAATTTATCGGAATTTATAACTTTTTATCCCGAGCTCATAGCACGCTTTCACTGAGCGGCGGTTCGATCCGCCGTTCCGAATGAACGGAGGGGAACATGAAAAGGCCGTTTCTTAAGGGGATGATGATGGCGGCGATCGCTTTGCCGGCGCTGACGGGCGCGGCTTGGGCAGGAGGAAGCGACGATTTGGGATGCTCGGACGCGACGCTCCAGGGCGATTACGCCTTTTCGGTGGTGGATTTGACCACTCAGACGGTCGTCATCGGTCTCGGCACATTCGACGGCAAGGGTGGCTTCGCCCAGATCGATTACCCGGGCGACCGCCTGCGCACCGACGGCACGCTCGACTTCAGAATGGGCCAGACCGGCAGTTACACGGTTGATCGCAACTGCACCGGAAACATGGAGATCAATCTCGGCGGCGGAGTTGGGGTCGTCACGAACGCCTTTGTTATCAGCAATGGCGGCCGCTCGATCCATGCCGTCGTCGCCGGGGTCACTGTAGGGGGAAAAGCGGTGGCCAACCAGACTCGTGTGGACTTCTGGAAGGTCGCGTCTGAGCAGGAGGACTGGCAGTAGTATCGATCTCGCTGATTTGCCGTCCCTCGCCCTCCCGCAACGCGGGTCCCTCCCGCTCCCCGCTTCCGGGGAGAGGATTGGCGCCGGGCGCGGGAAAACGCGCTCGGGCACCGCGCGGCGGCAATCGGCGGTGCACTGCGGGCAGCGCGGCGCGAAACTGCATCCCGGCCGCAAGCGCCGCAAATCCGGCGCGTTGCCGGGGATTCAATCGATGTCGCGTTCGCGCGGTCGGCCGTGCACGTCGAGCCGAGGTGACTAACGCTTGCGCTCATCGCGACCGGGGATCGTCGCGCTGCTCGGCCCATCCCTGGGCGATCAAATGGCGTACGTCAAAGGGAAAAAATGTCGGCACGGCGGGGTGGCGACTGGGCCTGACTGAAACGGCTCGGTCAAGCTGGCGGCGATCGCTCAGGGCATGGATCGACCGAAGGATCCTCGCCACGATCGCCACCGGCTTGACCGGCTTCTGGTCACGAGCTGCCGGAAATGCCGGGAGTGCAAAGCCAGGGACTCTGCTCATTGCTTCCTCCATTCCCGTTGTCGGCGAGGGGTGGACGGCCCTGTCGAGAGGCAGACGGGCGGTTCAAGCGTCGGTCATTGTTGCGGTCTTTGCTGCTACTGCGTGTGAACCGGATCACACGCGCTCATTTTTTCCGGCAAGCGGCCGACGCCGCTCGCATACCTCTTCGCCAACCAAGCGCAGACCAAGAGCTGCATCGCGTGATACAGCATGATCGGCAGCACGAATGATCCGAGGGCAGGGCCCGCAATAAAGGCGCTCGCCATCGGAATGCCGCTGACCACTGATTTCTGCGATCCGCAGAATACGATTGCACTCTCGTCGGCACGATCAAACCGCAGAAAGCGACTGCCGCTTCTCATGATCAGCAACGCGGCTGCCAGCAGTACCGCATCGATCAGCGCCAATCTGGCCATCGTTGCCAGCGGTATCCGTTGCCAGAGGCCCTGTACGACCGACGCACTAAAGGCGGCGTAGACAATCAGCAAAACCGAACCTCTGTCGGTTACTGAAAGGATTGATCTATTGCGTTCCGCCCACTGACCGATCCACGGCCGCGCCAGCTGGCCTGCGATAAACGGGACGAGAAGCTGCAGGATGACCTGCCGGATCCCTACCAGACCAATCGCGCTTTCGTGCATCCCGGACAGAAGCCCAAACAAAATCGGGGTGAGAAACAACCCGGCCAGAGTAGAGCCCGCCGCCGAACAAACCGCGCCCGCGACATTGCCACGGGCTATCGAGGTCAAAGCGATCGAGGACTGTACCGTGGAGGGCAGGATGCAAACAAACAATACACCCGACCACAGAGATCGCGGGAGAGCGTGCGGCGCTACTGCCCACATACCCATCCCGAGCAGCGGAAATAGTACGAATGTGGCAGAGGTTATCGCCGCATGCAGTCGCCAATGCTCTGCTCCGGCGACCAGAGCGGCGCGCGAAAGCCGCGCCCCCTGCAGAAAGAACAACGAGGCGACGGCAAATGACCCGAGCGCTTGAAAGAGCCCAGCACCCGTTCCTTGACACGGCAAGAGTGTCGCGACCGCGACCGTGCCGATCAGCGCGAGAACGAAGCCATCGGGTTGGACACGGTCGAGAAATCGGGTCGACATTTCCAATGAACCCAGCGCTAACCAGCTTTTTGGCCGCCAGTTCTGTCCGAGCGTGAAAACTTGCGCTTCAAATTAACAGGAGCAGATCGGCCATATACGCGGGATCAATGGGGCCTCCCCTTCCGATGGCCAACAGGAAGATGGCCAATCCCAGTAGCGAAAATATCAGCACTACCGTGAGGTCATCACTGGATTCTCTGGCAAGAGACAGGCTTCGGTACATGATTTCCTCCGCAGCATCGGGAGCTCGATTGGAACCGATGGCTTTCTTCAGAGAAAAGATAGATGTCGATGCAGCAGGACGGTGTGAGGTAATTCACAATCCTGCTAATTTTCTGCAAAATCGACGGAACGAGCTGCACACTGCGCTGAAAGAGGGCAGCTGAGATTGGTCATCCGGCCGCCCGGCATCAGCCGGATGACCAGCCCTCGTTGTGGTTATGGAGACGGGCTAGGCCTGCTCGCCGCCCGGTCGTATGCTTCCCAGTCGTGCACCGCCCAGTTATGGTTGTGCACGAGACCTTCGTCGTAGCCGTATTGCGGTCGAGCTGAGGCCTCGCTCTTACAGAATTGCGCTGCCTCGGTGCTGTAGGCAAGCGCTGTGGTCGAGGAGTGTCCGCCCGATATGGCTGTCGCCACCGCATCGAAATAGCCGACGCCGACTTCGCGCTGATGACGTGTCGCGGTGTAACCGTCCGTCTCCGCTGCGAACTCGGCCTGTTGCAATTCGGAATAGGCGGCCATGCCGCGTTCGCGGTAATCGCGGGCCAGTTTGAACATCGACAGATTGAGGCTGTGGAAGCCGGCCAATGTCACGAATTGGAACCGGTAGCCCATTTGCGCGAGGTCGCTCTGAAAGCTGGCGATCCTCTCGGGCGCCAGCGTCTTGCGCCAATTGAAGCTCGGCGAGCAGTTGTATGCCAGCAGTTTGCCGGGGAATTCGCGGTGTATCGCATCGGCAAAACGTTCGGCCTCGGCAAGATCCGGCTTACTCGTCTCGCACCACAGCAGGTCAGCGTAACGCGCGTAAGCGAGGCTGCGCGCGATCGCGTAATCGAGCCCTAGGCCGGGGCGGATCCGGAAGAAGCCTTCCGACGTCCGCTCCCCAGTGATGAAGGGACGGTCGCGCTCGTCGATGTCGCTGGTCAAGAGCTGCGCCGAGTCGGCGTCGGTGCGGCACAGCAGGACGGTCTCTACACCCTCGACATCAGCGGCGAGCCGGGCGGCATTCAAGGTCCGGATGTGCTGGCTGGTCGGCACCAGCACCTTGCCGCCGAGATGGCCGCATTTCTTTTCGGAGGCCAGCTGGTCCTCGAAATGCACGCCGGCCGCACCCGCCTCGATCATCGCCTTCATCAGTTCGTAGGCGTTGAGCGGGCCGCCGAACCCGGCCTCGGCATCGGCGACGACCGGTGCCATCCAACAAGTGCCGTCATCGCCCTCAGAATGCGCGATCTGATCGGCGCGGCGCAGCGCGTTGTTGATGCGCCTGACGACGTCAGGGACCGAATCCACCGGATACAGCGACTGATCCGGATACATTTGCCCCGCTGTGTTCATGTCGCCGGCTACCTGCCAGCCGGAGAGGTAGATCGCATTCAGCCCGGCCTTGACCTGCTGCACCGCCTGGTTGCCGGTCAATGCGCCGAGCGTCGCGACGAATGGCTCGGTTTTCAGCAGATGCCGCAATCGGGCGGCACCCATTTCGGCCAGCGTGTGGCGAATTCGAAACGATCCGGCGAGCCGCTCGACATCGGCCGGCCTGTAGTCCCGCCGGATGCCGGCGGAGGGTTCGTGGCCGTTGGGACTGGGATGGGAAAGCATCGTCTTTCTCCTCTGCTCTGCGAGACAGTTAAGCTGCTTTCGCGTGATGCATTGCTGATCGCCGACCCCGCATAAACCGATGGGGAGCGGTCTCCAACAACTCCGCCACCGGCTGCTTCCAAAACTTCGCCAGGCAGGTCGTACCGTGGCCTCGCGTCTCATCACTGGCGGGGATAAGGTACAGCATGCCGTTTTTGACGCGCTTGAGTTCACGTTCCATGATTCCCGTCTCCAGCGGATTGCGCTCGTCGTCTGCGGAATTGATGGCCAGCAAGGCGGC
>JAFAHQ010000120.1 GCA_019237135.1 Alphaproteobacteria bacterium | reverse complement strand
GTGGCGGCTCGGTTGGATGCTGGTTCCACCGGACCTCGCACGCTCGGTCGAGTGCCTGGCCCAGAATTTCTACATTTCGCCGCCGGCACTGTCGCAAATCGCAGCGCTCCCGGTGTTCGGGTGTCGGGTGGAGCTCGACGGTCATGTCGCGCGCTATCGCACCAATCGCAATCTGTTGGTCGAGACCCTGCGCATCGCCGGCCTGACCCGCTTTGCGCCGGCCGAAGGGGCGTTCTACCTTTACGTCGACATTTCGGGTCTAACGCTAAACAGCGAGGAATTCTGTGCGCGGCTCCTCGCCCAGACGGGTGTCGCCGTCACCCCGGGCCTCGATTTCGATCCGATCGATGGCGGCAGCTGGGTGCGTTTCTCCTTTGCCGGGTCGACCGATGACGTGGCCGAGGCCGCGCGCCGCCTGAAGGATTGGCTGCCGCGAGCGCGCTGACAGCCGACCCGTCGGAAGCTAGGCTGCGGGCCGGATCGCTACTTCCTTGATCTCACGGCCAACGAACGGCTCGAACTCGGCGAAATTCGCCGCGAAACGTCGGGTCAGCTCGCGCGCTGTCTCGTCATACGCTCTCTTGTCGGACCAGGTGCCGCGCGGGTCGAGCACCTCGCTCGGGACGTCGGGACAGCCCTCGGGCACGAAGAGACCGAAATTGGGGTCCTCGCGCAACCTGGTGCCGTCGAGCCGGCCGTCGAGTGCGGCGCGCAGTAGCGCCCGTGTATGGGCGATCGGCATGCGCCGGCCGACGCCGTACGTGCCGCCCGACCAGCCGGTGTTGACGAGCCAGCACCGCGCCCCATGCTCTTTGATGCGAGCGCCCAACATTTTGGCATAGACCGCCGGATGGCGCGGCATGAAGGGTGCGCCGAAACAGGTCGAGAATGTCGCCTCGGGGGCGTTGCTGAGCCCCTTTTCGGTGCCGGCAACGCGAGCCGTGTATCCAGATAAGAAGTGATACATCGCCTGTTCGGCGCTGAGCCTGGCGATCGGCGGCATGACGCCGAAGGCATCCGCGGTCAACATGACAACATTGCTCGGGTGCGGCCCGAGCCCACGCGGATCGGCGTTGGGGATGAAGTCGATCGGATAGCAGGCGCGCGTGTTCTCGGTCAGGCTCTGATCGTCGACATCGGCAATCCGCGTCTCCTTATCGAGCACGACGTTTTCGAGAACGGTCCCGAAGCGGCCGATCGTCGCGTAGATCTCGGGTTCTGCTGTCGACGACAGGTTGATGACCTTGGCGTAGCAGCCGCCCTCGAAATTGAACACACCCCTGGGGCTCCAGCCGTGCTCGTCGTCACCGATCAAAGTGCGCGAATTGTCGGCCGATAATGTCGTCTTGCCGGTGCCGGAGAGCCCGAAGAAGATCGCGCAATCGCCCTTCGGACCAACATTGGCCGATGCGTGCATCGGCAGCACGTTTCGCGCCGGCAGCACGAAATTAAGATAGCCGAACACCGACTTCTTGATCTCGCCGGCGTAGGAGGTACCGCCGATCAGCACCAGCCGGTCAGCGAAGTTGACGAAGATGAAGACATCAGAGTTGATCCTGTCAAACTCTGGGATGGCGAGAAATTTCGGAGCGTGCAGGATCGTGAAGGCCGGCTCAAAGCCCTCGAGCTCGCTGACCGGTGGGCGGATAAACATGTTGCGTGAAAAGAGGCTGTGCCAGGCACTGTCGGTGACAACCCTGACCGGCAGACGGTAGGTCGGATCGGCTCCGGCATAGAGGTCCTGGATAAAGATCTCGCGCCCCTGGAGGTAGGCGAGCATTCTTTGGTGGATGCTGTCGAAGCGCTCGGGATCGACTGGCTGATTGATCTTACCCCACCACACGGTGTCTTTGGTGCCCGGTTCCTCGACGATGTATTTGTCGCGCGGCGTGCGGCCGGTATAAAGGCCGGTCGAGACGGAGAAGCTGCCGCCAAAGCCGAGTTCGCCCTCGCCGCGTCTGATGGCGTGCTCGTAGAGGATCGGTGCCGACTGGTTCCAATGTTGCGTCCCGAGGTGACGCATGCCCTGCCGTTCGAGCCCGAAACGGCTCTTGGTCCCGGTCATAGGGTCGCCTTCTTCATTGAACGCCTCCTCCTATTTGAGACCAAGCCTGTCAAGCATGTCCCCTTAGATCGCGCCCTACCACAGATGGGCGACTGTGTCAAAGTTCCCTCAACGCCTGCGCGCTACTGGCACCTGCGCTGGAGAGTTGAACGAGCACAGCGCGTGCCGCTTCCGGAGTCAGGACCGGCGCGGTGAATTCGAGCCGCGCGGTTTCGCCGTCACATCGCAGATCGATCCCTTCCGGGTCGAGCCCGGTGATCCGCCAGCCGATGCCGGTGCGACCGAGCAGAGCCCGGGCGTAATGAGCGACAGCGTCGCTGTGGACCTCGTTCATATGCCTTAGGATTTCGAACTCGGCCGCAGCGAGCGTGCTGGCGTCGAGTGCAAACAGGAAGTCGGCGCCATCGATCCAATTGATCCGGCCGAAGCCGGCGACGAGATGGCCGCGTTCGACCATGACCCGATAGAGATGGAAGTCGCGAAATCCGGCGTAGCCGGAGCTTGCCGGGTGGTGCGAGATAAAGCGCCTGATGCAACGCTCGTCATCAGTCGACAGGGCGTGCCCGAGCACGGTCAGTCGAGGTCCGGTCAGAGGATCGGGGTAGCCCTGGGTGGCGTCAAGCAGCAGCGATACCCGAGGGTCGAAGGCGATGTTGCGGCTGTGTTGCGCGAGATCGGACAGCAGCAGCAAGGGGCTTCCATCGATATCGACTGCGAAGAGCACGAGCGAGGCGTAGGGGGCGCCGTTGAGGTTGGTGGCGAGCGCCGCACGGGTAGAGGCGCGCGCCAGCAACCGGCCGAAGACCGCCGGATCGCGGGTGTTTGGGGGCTCGGACATGCGCAGAGTGAGCCGCGGCCGCGCACTCTCGTCAAGGAAGACGCAGCCGGATACAGAAAAAAGGTGGAAGGGTTTCTGTTTGCCACCCGAAGGCCATATTTAGTTGTGACAGCACCTTCAGGAGGGCCGCCAAGCTATCTCGCGGCGAGAACGGGGGTATCCAAGTGACGAATACGATTGCGCTTGTCGACGACGACCGAAACATCCTGACCTCTGTCTCGATCGCGCTCGAAGCGGAAGGTTTTACCGTTCGCTGCTACAGCGACGGGACCGAGGCGCTCAAAGGCCTCAGCGCGCAACCCGTCGATCTTGCCGTGCTCGACATCAAGATGCCACGCATGGACGGCATGGAGTTGCTCGGCCAGCTGCGGCGGCAGAGTCACATCCCGGTGATCTTTCTTACCTCAAAAGACGACGAGGTCGATGAACTCTTGGGCCTGCGCATGGGCGCAGACGACTACATTAAGAAGCCCTTTTCGCAGCGGCTCCTGATCGAGCGTATCCGCGCGCTCATTCGGCGCGGCGAGCTCGCCCGCGAGCGCGACGATCCACAAGGCGAGCCGGTGATCGTCCGCGGCCGGCTGATCCTTGACCCGGCGCGGCATCTGTGCAGCTGGAATGGCGAACCGGTGGAGCTCACAGTCACCGAATTCCTGATCCTCAAGTCACTCGCCCACCGCCCGGGGCACGTCAAGAACCGCGACCAGCTGATGGATGCGGCGTATGGCGAGCACATCTATGTCGACGATCGCACGATCGACAGCCACATCAAAAGGCTGCGCAAGAAGTTCAAGGCGGCCGATGCGGATTTCGCCCAGATCGAAACCCTCTATGGCGTCGGCTATCGATACCGCGACCGCTGAACCGGGTTCGCCGTCGGTCACGCTCGACCCTACTACCTATCTACGGCGGGGGAACGGTGGCGGGCGATGGCCAATCTCACCGCTCACCCGCCGGATCCTTGCCGTCAACGTATTGGCGCTGGCGCTTCTCGCGGGCGGGTTTCTTTATCTCGGCAAATACCAAGCGAGCCTCGTTGGCCAGCAAATCGAGTCGTTGAAGACGCAAGGCGAGGTTTTTGCCGCCGCGCTCGGCGAGGGTGCTGTTTGGGACTCGGCCGACGAGGGGGAAATCCTGCTCCCCGATCTCGCGCGTGATATGATGCGCCGACTGGTCGAGCCGACGCGGACCCGGGCGCGGCTCTTTGACGTAAAGGGCGACATCCTCGCGGACAGCCGCGTGCTGCGTGGGCCGGGCGACACCGTTCAGGTGCACGAATTGCCGGCACCGAAAACCGCCGGCCCGATCACGCGCTTTACCGATCGCGTTTACGATTGGGTCGTCGATGAGCTGCCGCGCCGGGCACGCTATCCAGTTTATCGCGAGAATGCCTCGCAGCGCGCCGACGATTACCCTGAGGT
>JAFAHQ010000029.1 GCA_019237135.1 Alphaproteobacteria bacterium | reverse complement strand
GGCGATGCACGGTCTGGTTCTCGATCGGTACGAGGGCCTCGACCCGCCCGTCGAAATTGCGCGGCATCCAATCGGCGGAGCTGATAAAGACCTTCGCCCGGTCCGAGGGCAGTTTCCGACCGTTGGCGAAACAGACGATGCGTCCGTGCTCGAGGAAGCGGCCGATGATGCTCTTGACCCGGATGTTGTCGGAAAGGCCCGGGATGCCCGGCCGCAAGCAACAGATCCCGCGCACCACAAGATCGATGCTCACGCCTCCCTGAGAGGCCCGATAGAGCAGATCGATGATGGCTGGGTCGACGAGAGCGTTCATCTTGGCCCAGATCTGCGCCGGTTTGCCAGCCTTTGCATTGACGATTTCCGCCTCGATCAGTTCACAGAGTCTAGCCCGCAAGTCGATCGGCGCAACCGCGACCTTCTCAAGGCTAGCCGGACTCGCATAGCCGGTCATGTAGTTGAACAAACGCGCAGCGTCCCTGCACAACGCCTGATCGCAGGTAAAGAACGACAGATCGGTATAAACCTTGGCTGTATAGGGGTGATAATTGCCGGTGCCAAAATGGACGTATGAGCAGAGCTCGCCACCTTCGCGGCGCACGACGAGCGACACCTTCGCGTGGGTCTTGAGCTGCAGAAAGCCGTATACAACCTGCACTCCGGCGCGCTCGAGATCTCGCGCCCAGCGGATGTTTGCCTCTTCGTCAAAACGCGCCTTCAGCTCGATCAGCGCGGTTACCGACTTCCCTGCCTCTGCGGCCGTGGCGAGTTCATGCACAATCGGGCTGTCATCGCTGGTGCGATAGAGCGTCTGCTTGATCGCTGCGACTGCCGGATCGCGAGCAGCTTGTCCTAAAAATTGAACAACAACGTCAAAACTTTCGTAGGGATGGTGGACGATAATGTCCTTTTGTCGGATCGCGGCGAAGCAATCCCCACCGAAATCGCGGATACGCTCGGGAAAGCGGGCGTGATAGGGAGTGAAAACGAGGTCCGGGCGCTCGTCAACGATCAGCTGCTCGGTGTCGTTGAGACCGAGGATCCCGTCGCTGGCGAAGACGTCCGCCGGGGCAGCGTCGAGCCTTTCCATTAAGAAGCGGCGCAGATCTGGCGGCATGGTCGAGTCGACCGCGAGATGGATAACATGACCGCGCCGGCGTCGTTTGAGCGCCGTTTCGTAAAGGCGGACTAGATCCTCCGCCTCCTCCTCGATCTCGACCTCGCTGTCCCGTAGTACGCGGAACACGCCCTGAGCCACCACTGCAAAACCCGGGAACAGATGGTCGAGAAAGAGGGCGATCATCTGTTCGATCGGCAGGAAGCGGACCCGCTCTCCCGGCAGACGCATGAAACGATCGATCGAGGACGGGACCAAAATCAGCGCCTGCAGTCGGGCACCATCGGTTATGCGTTCGAGTTCGAGGACAAGACCGAAGCCGCGGTTAGCGATAAATGGAAAGGGATGCGCTGGGTCGATCGCGAGCGGCGTCAGCACCGGAAAGACGTCTGCCATGAACCGCTCCTCTAGCCACGGCCGGTCACCGGGTTCGAGATCGGCCGGCTCCACGACGGCGATGCCGGCTTCACCGAGTTGCCGACGCAAGCTCATCCATGTGACCTGCTGATCCGACATCAGTTTGCCGGCTCGCTGCCGGATCGCCTCAAGCTGCTGGGCGGGCGTCAGCCCGTCCTGACTGAGGGTCTTGATGCCGGCGAGATACTGGCCTTTGAGCCCAGCTACACGCACCATATAGAACTCATCGAGATTGTTCGCCGAGATCGAAAGGAAGCGCAGCCGTTCGAGCAGCGGATGCCGGAGGTTGTCGCCCTCGGCGAGAACGCGCTCGTTGAAGGCGAGCCAGGAGAGTTCTCGATTGATGAAGCGTGCCTCGGCACCGAAGTCGACCGGCTGGATCCCGACCGGCCGCGCGCTGGTTCTCACTTCCGCTCTCCCGATGGGTGTTCGAGGCAAATTGTATCGCTCGGATGCAGACCTGTCATGTCGCCGCCCGACTGTTCGGGTCGACAACCGGTGGGGCCGAGCCGAACGCGCGGAACTAGCCAGGCCGACTCTGCGGCTGCCTGTCGGGTGATTGCCAGGTAGGAGACCGACCATGCATAAGTTGCACCTGCTGCGGCATGCCAAGTCGAGCTGGAAGAAGGAAGTTGAAGATCACCAGCGACGGTTGAACCGCCGTGGTCGCGAGGCCGCACGCCAGGTCGGCCGTCATTTTCCAGCGACGGCGGGCGCGCTTGATCTCGTCCTCTGCTCAAGTGCCCTACGGGCGCGCGAAACAATGGATCTCTTTCTTGCCGGACTCACGATACGGCCACGCAGCAAGGTCGAGGACGAACTCTACGCGGCGAGTCAAGAACAGCTGATGGGCCGCTTGCGTCAGCTTCCCGAGGACGACATCAACGTCCTTTTGATCGGTCACAACCCGGGGCTTCACGAGCTCGCGGTCACCCTTGCCGATAGCAGCTCGCCGTGCTTTCCGGAACTCGCCTCGGGCAAGTTTCCGACCGCCGCGCGTGCGACCTTCCGGGTCGGCGACAGCTGGTCGAGGCTGGGTCGCTCGCGCTACCAGCTGGTCGATTACGTCACCGCCGAATCACTACGCGGCGACAAAAACTGACAGCCGAAGTCTGCCAACACCTTGCGTGCCAGTGGGATGGTAACCGGGCCGCCGTTGCTCAGAGCAGCACCGTCTAGGTGGGCCGCAATTTTCGCTGCGGCCGCGAAGGATCTGTCGATCCGCTTGAGTAAATACGCGATCACTTCGGGTTCGACGCGAAGTTGACGATCGGCAAAATGCTTGATGAGTACGGCGCCCAAGAGTGCGTCGTCTGGGGCGCCAATCTCGATAACGGGGGACGCACGCAGGCGCGAGCGTAGATCATCGAGCCCAACTCGCCACGATCCCACCGGCTGGTACGCGGTAATCAGGAGGCTGCCTCGGTGCTCAACGCAAGAATTGTAGAGGTGAAGCAGGGCGTGCTCCGGCGCCCGATCTGCATCGTCGATTGCGACCCGCGGTGGAACCTTGTCGAGCAGGTGTGGTAACGCCGCTTCTGTCAATGTCCCTCCTGCGATGATGAGGGCCGACGCCCGCTCCTGCCAGAGATGAGCGAGATGTGTCTTTCCGGAGCCGGGTGGACCGTGCAGCATGAGCACCGCCGAGGACCACTCGGGCCACCGATCGATCCGCTCGACGGCGGCAATGTTGCTTCCCGAAACCATGAAGTCCGATCGCCCCAGAGCCGTAGACCGGGGCAGGTCAATAGCGAGCTGGATCATTCGAATAGGATAGCGGCCGGCGTTGCATTACGCGAGTGCCACAATCTCTCACAAAGCCTGCTCCGAGCGCGCAAATATCCGCGCCCACCGCACCAGGTAGGACAACCCCGAGACGATCGTCGTCGCAGCGACAATTAGGCTCAAGGCGAGGTCGGGCCAGCCGGCCGCAGCACCGAGGCCAAGCCGTCCGAGGACAAAGCCGACCAAGATTATTTGAACAGCCGTGTTGAGCTTACTGACATATAGCGGGTCGCAGTGTTTCGGAACGGCGAACATCTGGATGAGCAGGAACCCTCCGACGATCAAAACGTCACGAAACACGACGAGGATGACGACCGAAGTCCATAGTTGATGCGCAGCACCGAGCGTAATGTAGACGCTGATGAGCATCGCTTTGTCCGCGACCGGATCGAGGAGCGCGCCCAGCCGAGTGCGGCGGTCGAACCGTTTGGCGATAAACCCGTCAAGCGCGTCCGAGATCCCCGCGGCAACAAGGATCCAGAACGCGAGACCGTAGCGGCCAACGAGGATCAGCCAAATCTCTAGCGGTACCAGAAGAAGACGCGCTAGTGAAATCAAATTGGGGAGATTTAGCCCGAGCCCGATCATAGTCATGGCCCGGAACGGATCTTACGAGGGTGGTGCCAGAGATCAGCACGACACTTGCAATATCCACGGAATATAGTATATTCATAGAGGTCCTTGGCGTAAACATTCATATAGCTCGTTCGGGCTACCTTAACGCGCGCCCGTCGCCCCCGAGAGTTGGAGCCGCCATATCGGATCGGTGCCGTCGAGACCAAGATCCACTTCAGCAAGACTTGACCTTAGTTGATCGAAGCTGCCGACATACTTGATCTGGATCTTTGCCTCGTGCCGATTGAGCGATAGCAGATCAACTTTGCGGATCGCTACCACTGAAGCAAGCCTATCTCGCACCCGCACCCACTCTCCAATGCTCCCGATCGGGACGCTGGCTGCAAGGCTTGCCTGCTGGTCGGAACGCGTACCCGGGCTCTTCTTTGAGCTGCTCGCGATTTCACCGGCGACCGCGTCTGCCGCTCGCTTTAGAAAATCGTCCGCAGTTTCGCCGGGGTCGGCGTCGAGTGTCGTCCCGTGGGTGTCCAAAAGGCGCCCGGACCTGTAGCGCTTGATATTCAGATCGAGGCCAACGAGCTTGTCTCCTTCACGCCTCGCAGTTGCCAGCGCAACAATCGCCTCATCGCTGCCATTCCGCTGGGCGATCGCTGTCAAGGCGTCGGGCTTGCCTGCTTCGGCACGACCGGCATCGATAATCGCCAAATCGTTCGCGTCGCCGAGCGGAACGGTCAGGCGGAGAAGTCCGGTATCGGCCGATCGTTGGCCCCAAGCCTCGCGCCAAGCGTTAGGGTCGTCCCACAGCACAGTCCTTGCTGCGTCCTTATAGACGGGAAGGACGACGAGCGGCTTGCTGCTGTCCTCGACGACCGCCGGACTATTTTTCGCCTCGGCGGGCGCGCCGTCGGCGGTATGCACCAGCCGCCGAACCTTCGACGCACGGAAATGAAACGTGTAGTCGGCGAGATAACGCACTGCTGACATCCGCTCGTTCGCGACCTCGAAACTTTCGACCATATCGGTGACGGTCTTGTCATCGACCTTCGACAGCTTTGCGCTATCTGTGGAGCCGGAGAGCCGATCGATCACCAGCACCAGCGCACGTCGCTGCCCCTCGACGCGCGCGAGTTCACGCGCTGCGGCAACGCTGTCGGCGGTGGCATCCACCCTAACCGTCGCCGAATAGCCCTCCCTCTGGTCATCGGCGAACGCAGGCCCCGTTCGCATCACCACGCCGAGCAGCAGTAACAGGCCACCTACCGGGCGCCAGAGAGCCCAATTTACCATGATCGCGGAGACCAGCGGGAGGCCAATTGCAAACCGTCTCCAATCGGATATTTTCTCAGCTCCTTAACCGCACCCACGCGGTCATACAGTAGTTTTTAAGAGGACGCCATCCACAGCCCGACGTCCCGAACCTCTGGGCCGGGAACGACTTGCCTCGCCGCGCGGAGGCCATGTTCCGGCTGAGGGTAGGCGTGCTGATCTCAGGCCGCGGATCGAACTTGCGGGCGTTGCTCGCTGCCTGCGCCGATACTACCTATCCCGCTGAGATCGCCGCCGTTGTCAGCGACCGTGCCGAGGCGCCGGGTCTAGCGTTCGCGCAATCAGCCGGCATTTGCAGCGCCTTCATCCCGCATCACGCTCAGCAGGCATTCGCGGCGCAAGCTGAGGTCTTCTTCCGCCACCAAGGGATCCAGCTGGTCTGCCTGGCTGGGTTCATGCGCGTGCTAGACGCAGGTTTTGTCGAAGCGTGGCGCGACAGGATGATCAACATCCATCCTTCACTCTTGCCGGCCTTCCCCGGCCTACACCCGCAAAGCCAAGCGCTGGCGGCGGGCGTGCGGTTTACCGGTTGTACTGTGCATTACGTTCGCCCCGAGGTCGACGCCGGACCGATCATTGCTCAAGCGGTTGTGGCGACCCGTGCCGATGACGACGAGACAAGCCTATCGGCTCGGATTCTCAGCGCCGAGCATCGGCTTTATCCACTCGTCGTGCGTCTGATCGCTGAGGAGCGCGTCCAGGTCGTCGCCGGCAAGGTCGAGATCGAGGGCTGGCAGGCTCCCAGGCGCGCGATGTTGAATCCGCGCGAACCGCCTCGGAAGTCTCCCGTGAGGGGTTGGTCCTGAGTTCCGGTTGAATTATAGCTGGTCCTCGATTCTTCAGCAAGCGAGGAAGGTATGACGGCGATCGATCCCGAGCTTGAGCGGCATCGCCGAACATGGATCGGGTTCACCAGGTTGATAAAATATGCGATTGTCATCATCGTCATTATTCTTGTCGGGATGGCGATCTTTCTCCTGTAGCGTTGGGGGCCACCATAGGATCAGCTCCCTGACGTCAGGGAAAAAACCGGTATTGGAGAGCTTGAGAATCGTCTCTTTTGTCTCGAAAACTTTCGTAATTTCAATATATTGGACAGTTTGGTGACACTGTCGGCTATCGTACTTTGCGAGCAAAGACTCTCACTTGTATTACTCGCATTAATGGCAATTTGAAATCTGACATCAAGCTTTATTAGGCGGCGGACTAGCTTCCGCAGCGGGCAGCAGCGGGGTTCGAATGAATTTCGATTTCCGCAGTAGTTTCCCGTCCCCCAAACGTTTGGAGCTGAGCGACGCCTACAGGGGCGTAACCGCGGGATGTAGCAACCCGCGCCATGACAATAATTGCGAACATAACAAACAACAAGGTGCCGAGCCACCATTCCTCCCAAATACCGTAACTGGCGAAGGAGGCCATGAGAGCGGCCATCAGGCTCGCACCCGCAGCCGCGGCAAAAAGGCGCGGCCAGTAAGTAGCTGCGATAGCAAACCAAGCTAGAGCGACCAGCAACGCGAAGACGGCGGCACCCAGTACTCCGAGTTCGAGCCAAAGCTGCAACGGAGCATCGTGGGGGTGCAGCGGCATCCAGGTCTGGTGCGGTCTTATAAGATCTTTACCGCCCGGCATTGCCCGTGATGCATCCAGACCCCAGCCGGAAAGTGGGCGCTCGGCGATCCGATCGCCGGTGAAGGACCAGATCAGCAGGCGGTGCCCGGCCGAGAGTTTGACGGCATCAGCCGCTTCCCAAAGCGGGGCTCGCTGCGCGAGCTTGGCTAGGGACAAGGGTGATGTGATGATGATGAGAACCGACATCACCGCTGCGACGCGCGCTACACGGGCGCGCCAAAAGTAAAGGAGCAGGCCCATTGAGAAGCCGGCGAGCAGCGCACCCTTGGCCGCCGTTCCGGCGAGCACGTAGATCAAAGCAGCTGTCAGGGTAGCCGAAATCAGGGCCAGAATAGCCCTGTCACAGCGGACTAACACGGCGCTAGCGGGTAGCAGCAAGATAGCAAAAGAGACCGAGGCACGGTTGAGCGCGGCGGGCTGATAGGCTCGGTCTGTGAAAGGCGCTCCCAGCATACCTTGGGTAACGAAATCGGCCGCAGCTGTTGCAATCCCGAGGGCGAGCCCTACGAGCAGCAGAAAGGTCAGCCGATCGGGCGCCTTAACACGCTCCGCCGCCCAAGCCAGTACGAGACCGACGGCAAACAGGCCGGCGAGCCGGGCCGCGACGATTAGGCTGCGCGAGGGATCTACCGACCACAATGCCGAAACCGTCCCCCAAGCCAGCAGACATCCGAGCAGCGCCGCCGTGAACCGGAGAGCTGGGCTCGGCCTCCGTCCACCTACCGACAGCACCAGACCCGCCGCGCATACTCCCGCAACCGAGAGGAGCGGGATGGTACCCCTCGGCACAAGGACGAGGAGCGGGAAGAAGGGCACTGCGGCGACGTCGAGGCCCGCTTCGCAACAGGTCGCGATCCGCCGGGCTGTCCGGTCTGAAGTTAACCGAGAGACAGCGGAGGGGACGCTCTCGTCGTGGCCGATTAACGTCGACACCTTGTTCGTTTACCGGCTTCTCCGTCCGCGTCGGGCGTCTCCAAACACTTCGGAGCCTAACTAGGGGCAAATTTCAATCGTGGAGAAGAAGAAGGCGATCTCCTGAGCGGCATTCTCAAGCGAATCGGAGCCATGCACCGAATTCGCCTCGGTCGACTCGGCGAAATCCTTACGGATTGTCCCTGGAGCCGCATCCGCGGGGTTGGTCGCCCCCATGACCTCACGATTGAGCACCACTGCGTTCTCTCCTTCGAGCACCTGAACGACGATGGGACCCGAGGTCATGAATGCCACAAGACCCCTATAGAAGGAGCGCTCGGCATGCACCTCGTAGAAACGTTGGGCTTGCGCCTCGGTGAGTCGAATGCGTTTCTGCGCAACGATACGCAGCCCTCGCTTTTCAAAGCGGTCGTTGATCATCCCAGTCAGATTGCGGCGCGTTGCGTCCGGTTTGATGATCGACAGTGTCCGTTGGATAGCCATCACAATTTCTCGCTCGGCGGAAAGCTCTGCGTGTGTCTGTCGCATACCCGCGCAGAGGAGCGGTCCTCGCTCACGACTTTTGCTCCCAGCCGGACGGGGTCTGTTGCCAGTAAATCAGCACATGACCAGCGTCGCGGGCGCGGCGCCAGCGAGCCCGGGCGGCCTCCACCGCGCCGGCATCGTTGCCGTCGAAAAGATCTGCGCACCGCGCATAGGAGGCGACGTCACCGGCTTCGACTCCGTCAACGACTACCAGAAGCGAGGCGCCGTTGGGGTTCTCGCCGCGGTGAGTGAGCCAGATTGGTTGCGTGGCGGCATTCCCATCGCGCATTGAGCCATGCGGCAGGAAGGACGCTTCCTCGTAAGTCCATAAAATCGTGCTCAGATGTTCGACCCGTTCCGGCGAACCTGCCCGGACCACGATCCGATGACCTCGTGTCCATGCTCGCTCAAGTAGCTTTGGTAGCGACCGATCAAGCGAAATCGACGAGAGGTGGTAGAAGCCGATCTCTGCCAAGGGGTACGCCCTATTCCCTCTCGTAGTGCTCCGCGACGAATTGATCGAGAAGCCGAACGCCGAATGCGGTGGCGCCCTTTGGCACGGTCGGGGCATCCTTGGTCGACCATGCCATCCCTGCAATATCGAGGTGCGCCCACGGGACATCGTTGACAAAGCGCTGGAGAAATTGGGCGCCGAGAATGCTTCCGCCGGCTCGACCGCTGCCGATATTTTTCACATCGGC
>JAFAHQ010000327.1 GCA_019237135.1 Alphaproteobacteria bacterium | reverse complement strand
TGCTACCGCTCACCAAACCCGATCTGCTCGGTTAGACTGGGCTCGTCCTGTGTGCGCGCAATGGCTGTTGCGGAGCCCATTAGCTGCTCGAACTGGCCCGGTAACGACAGCCATCTCCGGAGGGAGTTGAATTCAAACCCCGGAACGGCGCCCGCCAGCGCGCACAAGAGCCGCGCAGTCATCGGATAATCGCTTGGTCCATAGTAAGCAATGTCGCATGCAAGATCGAGCTCATGCTCGAGCGCAACATCGAGGAGCGCGATGAAGTCTTCTGTGGTGGTCGCCGGCGCATCGCGCATTTCGGCAACGATCGAAGTTATTTCGAGGAGAAGCTCTATCTGCCGCTGGCGCATCTGCTCCAGGTCGGCCCTCGTGGTTCGGGCCTCATTGATCGATGTTGCCAGCCGATGGTGCTCATCTTCAAGTTTCGCCCATCGCTTGTGAAGCGACGAGATTGAAAAATGCGGGCGTTCAGTCACGACTTTAGCTCCTTGACCGGCTTTCGAGCCATCCTCCTTGCGAAAGCGGCACCGCCGTTTCCCATTCTTAGCCCTTCGCGCCCTAAGGCGGCTGTCCAAAAGGCGTCAAATCTGTATGGGAGGACACCATTTCGGGCGCGGCCTGCCGGGCCGGACAATCGCTTGTGTCGGCATCGCGATATCGAGGTGCGGAGGGTCCCTGCGTTCGCGCGGAAGCGAGCGGGCTAGCGGGGTTGATTATCTAGCCGACGGGCAAATGTCCGGCGTCGCTAGCCAAGTCCGCAGGGCTCATCATGGTGCGGGCGGGGAGACTTGAACTCCCACGTCCTCTCGGACAACAGATTTTGAGTCTGCCGCGTCTGCCATTCCGCCACGCCCGCCCTTCGGCATCGCGACTATACGAGCGTCAGACGACCGGTCAACTGGCGCCGCGGCGGGGCCTTAACAGCCGTCCAAGCCGGCTCCGCCTCGCACGCCTAGCCGGCATCGAGCTCGCCCATGGCCGCCCGCCCGCCGTCGTGAAGCCCTCGCATGATCGGGTTCTCCTGGGGCAGTGACCGGGCGACAAACACTGTGGCGTAGACGACGCCGTACGCCAGCACGTACGAGCCGGTGTAGACCATCCGTGAAATGCTCTCCAGCGCCGTGGCCCCCGCCTCGCTCGCCGATTCTTTTACTTTGGCGGCATGCTCCGAAGCCGTTGCCGCGGCGTCTCGCATCGCTGCGGCGACCGCTTGCATCGCGGCCTCTTCGCTGGTGGTGGTCTGGGCTGCCGTGCCAGCTGCCATCCATTCCTCCTCACCCTGCTTCGAGGCTGCATCGGTCGCGAAGGCTAGCACGGGGCCCCTCGAACCGGCAAGCGAACGGGGCTCCGGATAAGCTCGTGCCCGGGCCGATATCACAAATCGTGTGCTTGACGGCCGTTGCCGTTCACCCGAGGCCGCCCTAACATGCCGCGAATTGGCGAGAAGCTGCGGAGTTGAAATGGTTCGTTTGATGGTTTGCTATAGCACAGCGGCTTGGATTCTTGCGGCAGTTCCGGTTTCCGCGACTCCTCAATATGCGCAATATTATCCGCCCCCGAGCTATTACGGGCCACCGCCGTGCCAAGCGGTGACGCGCGGTCCATTGCGCGGAGCCGCCCGCGGAGCGGCCGTGGGAGCTGTGGGCGGAGCGATCGGTGGAAATGCCGGGAAAGGTGCGGCAATCGGTGCGGGCGTAGGAGCGGTCGGGGGCGCCATCCGCCGGGGCACAGCGCGCAGTTCCGGGTATTGTTACTGAGGCCGGCCCGCAAGGTCGGCGCGTCGCGGGAGGCCGATCCAAAAGAGGGGAAAGACATGAAGCCGAGGTTTGTGGCTGTGCTGTCGGTGCTCTGGCTCGCGTCGTGCGCTCCGCAGGCCGAGCAATCGGTGCAAACTGCTGCGGCGCCTCCTCCAGCAGCTGTCCCGGCGCCGCCAGCGCCTACGCCGGCTTCTTCCGAGGCCCAAATTGCCCCTGGCCTCTGGGAGGTTGAGCAGGTTCGCTGCTCCGACCTGCTCGGTGCCGCTGATGACGACCGCGCGGCGGCGGCGATGTTTTATTACGGCTATCTGGCTGCCAAGGCGGGGATCCACGTCATCGATGTCGGCAAGATCGACGAGAATGTCGGCAAGGTAATGAAGCAATGCGCGGCGACGCCGAACATCACGGTGCCGCAAGCATTCCGCGAGGCGCTCCGGCCGCGCCGCTCAGCCGGCTAATTTGCACAACCGGTGTAGCTACGCAGCTCTTATCGAGGTGCTGGCGGGCACGCCGCCGTCCCGCGCAGCGAGCCCGTGAGGTTCGTTCCGGTCATCGGCGCGATTGTCGGGTTGGCGTCGACCGGCGCTCTCGTCCTCCATTTCGGCGCCGGTGCCGTGATCGGGTCGCTGCTTGCAATCGGCTGGAGTGGGTTTGCGGCAGTTTTCTCGATCCACCTGGTGCTGGTCGCGGCGATGGGGATTGCCTGGTGGGTGCTCGTACCCGGCGTGCCCGCCTGGGTTTTCATTTGGGGCCGCTGGACTCGAGACGCCGGCGCCGAAGTGCTGCCGTTGTCCCAGATGGGCGGCTTGCTCCTCGGTGCGCGCGCGGTGACGATTGCCGGAGTGCCGGGGGCGGTTGCCACCGCGAGCACGATTGTCGACCTCACTCTCGAATTCTTTGCCAAGCTCGCCTACACCGCTCTTGGCCTCTTTCTGCTGTTCCATTTGCAGCCCGCCTCGGCCGTTGCGCTTCCGATTACAGCAGGGATGGTCGTGGCCGCGCTGATTGCGATCACATTCGTCATTGTCCAGCGTCATGGCTTCGACCTATTCGATCGTTTCGCTCGTGCGCTCGGGCGCGGTTGGGCCGACCGGACCGCCGCCGGCGCCGCCGCGGTTCATATCGAGCTCGGCCATATCCATCGGCGGCGCGCCGGCTTATGGAGCGGCTTCTTTCTTCATCTTGCCTGTTGGGTGGCGGGCGCGCTCGAGGTTTGGATCGCACTCCGTTTGGCCGGTCGACCGCTTGATTTCGCTGTGGTGCTGGTGATCGAAAGCCTGCTCTACGCGATCCGCACCGTTGCGTTCGCGATACCCAACGCGGTTGGCGTTCAGGAGGGAGCCTATATACTGCTCGGCGGCGCCTTCGGGCTGACGCCGGAGATGGGGCTTGCACTTTCGCTGCTGAAGCGGGCGCGCGATCTGGGGATCGGATTGCCGGCGCTCGGCGTTTGGCAGGTGCTCGAAGGGGGGCGCCTATGGCGCCGCCTCGCCCCGAGGTTCGTCGCGCTCCCTGTGGCGAAGCCGGTTCGTACATGCGGAGAGGATCGTGCCTGAAACGCTTCCGGTCATCTATCTGGCGAGGCATGGGGAAACCGCCTGGAGCCTGTCGGGTCAGCATACCGGGAGAACCGATCTGCCCCTAACCGAACGTGGCGAACTCAACGCCCGTGCCCTGGGCGCGCGGTTGCGCGGCCTGGCCTTTGCCAAAGTCCTTACCAGCCCGTCGCAGCGCGCCGTCAGGACTTGCGAGCTGGCGGGTTTCATCGGCACGGCCGAGCGCGATCCGGATCTGATGGAATGGGATTACGGTCGATATGAAGGCCGCCGTACCGTCGAGATCCTCGCCGAGCGACCGGATTGGCAGCTGTTCCGTGACGGCTGCCCGGGTGGGGAGTCGCCAGAGGCGATCGGCGCGCGGGCCGACCGCGTCGTCAACCGTATCCGCGCCGTCCACGGCGACGTGCTCGTGTTTTCGAGTGGGCATATCCTGCGCGTGCTCGCCGCACGCTGGCTCGGCCTCGAACCGGCTGGCGGACGTTATCTGCTGCTAGGCACCGCCGCCCTCTGCATCCTGGGATACGAACATAATCTCAGCGAGCCGGCGATCCGCCTGTGGAACGACACCCATCACCTGGATCGAGCGTGAGGATGATCACTCCTGACCAGACCGTCTTTCTTGTCGATGTCGATAACACGCTGCTCGACAACGACCGCATCCAAGCCGACCTCCGGCGCCATCTCGAACGCGAGTTCGGGGCGGCGTGCCGCGACCGTTACTGGGCGATCCTCGAGCAGCTGTTCAGCGAGCTGGGCTACCGCGACTACCTCGGAGCCTTGCAGCGCTATCGGGTCGAGCATCCGAAGGACATCCATCTGTTGTCGATGTCCTCCTTCCTGGTCGATTACCCGTTCGCCAACCGGCTCTACCCCGGAGCGCTCGATGTCCTCGAACGGTTCCGCGGCTGGACGCGGACGGTCATTCTTTCGGACGGCGACGTCGTCTTCCAACCGCGAAAGGTCGAGCGTTCGGGCATCTTCGAGACCGTTGACGGCCATGTACTGATCTACATCCACAAGGAGGAAGAGCTCGAAGACGTTGAGCGGCGTTATCCAGCCGGCCACTACGTCTTGGTAGACGATAAACCCCGGATCCTGGCTGCGGTCAAAAAGGTTTGGGGCCAGCGAGTGACCACGGTGCTGCCGCGGCAAGGCCAGTTTGCCCACGCCCCGGACGCCGCCTCCTTTCGTCCCGCCGCCGACTTGACGGTCGAGCGCATCAGCGACCTGCTCACCTATGACTTCGCTAGGTTTATCCCAGCTCGAGAACATCGTGATCTGAAAGGAGGTCAGCCATGCAACTCGGAATGATCGGCCTCGGCCGGATGGGCGCCAACATGGTAAGGCGGCTCTTGAAAGGCGGGCATGATTGCGTCGTCTTTGACATGTCGCCGGACGCGGTCAGCGAGATGACGAGGGAACGAGCAACCGGGTCTTCCTCGCTCGCCGACCTCGTCAAGAAGCTGGAAAAGCCGCGCGCCGTCTGGCTGATGGTTCCGGCGGCCGTCGTCGACAAGACCATCGCCGACCTGCTGCCGTCGCTGGAGCCAGGCGACATCCTGATCGATGGCGGCAATTCCTACTACATCGACGACATCAGGCGAGCCAACGAGCTGTCGCCGAAGCGCCTCCATTATGTCGACGTCGGGACCAGCGGTGGGGTCTGGGGGCTCGAGCGCGGCTATTGCATGATGATCGGCGGCGAGCCGGAGGTGGTCAAACGCCTCGACCCGATCTTCGCCACACTCGCGCCAGGGAGGGGCGACATCCCGCGCACACCGGGACGTGAGAAGATGGGCGGCACCGCCGAACAGGGCTACCTGCACTGTGGGCCAAACGGCGCCGGGCATTTCGTCAAGATGGTGCACAACGGCATCGAATACGGCGTCATGGCCGCCTACGCGGAGGGTTTGGGTGTCCTGCGCTCCGCCAATGTCGGCAAGCAGACCCACGCGGCCGACGCCGAGACGACACCGCTGCGCGAGCCCGAGCATTATCAATATGACTTGGACCTGCCCGACATCGCGGAG
>JAFAHQ010000398.1 GCA_019237135.1 Alphaproteobacteria bacterium | reverse complement strand
CGACGAGATCGCCGCCGCCGGAGCCTGGCTGGAGGCCGACAAGCATGTCGGCAAAGTCGTGGTCCAGACCTGAGCGCTTCTCTGCGCGCGCCAATCCGGCGTGATCGGCGAAACCCGTTGCGGGGCACGCGATTTGGGGCTAACCCGTGAACCTTCAAAGCTCCGGAAGCGGTGTCGGTTCTGGGATGGCGAGCAATCTCGTGCAAGGCGCGGTCTTCACCGTCATGGTGGTGCGCGCGGGCATGCTGCGCGATCCGGCCTTCGACTCCCAGCTCGCCGAGCAGATCCGGCGCAGTCCGCGGTTCTTTCTCAATGCGCCGGTAGTGCTTGACCTGAAGGGAGCGGCCGAGTTCACCCGTGAATCGGAGTTCGCCGAGGCGAAGGAGATCCTGCACCACCACACCTTGAGCCTGATCGGCGTCCAGAATGCGACGCCGCCTCAACTCGAGGCCGCCGCTGGTGCCGGGCTTGCGAGTTTTGCTCCGAATGCGCCGCAGCCGAGCCAGGGCCCGCTGCGCGAGCCCACCCGAAGAGCGCCGGCAGTAGCCGCAGCCGCAACCAAAACCCGGCTGGTGACCCAGCCGGTTCGCTCCGGCACCCAGATCTACGCGCGCGGCGCGGATCTCGTCGTCACCGCTGCGGTCAGCCCGGGAGCGGAAATCATTGCCGACGGCAATATCCATGTTTACGGGGCGCTGAGGGGTCGTGCCTTGGCCGGTGCCGGCGGCGATGTGGACGCGCGAATCTTCTGCAGCCGGCTCGAGGCCGAGCTCGTCAGCATTGCCGGTCGCTATCTCGTCAGCGAGCAGCTCCCGGCTGAACAGCAAGGTTTCCCGGTGCAGATCGCGCTCGTCGATGAGCGGTTGACCGTCACACGAAATTGACGCTCATCATCTCGACGGCGCCGGTTGACGGAGTGACCCGCAGAGGGCCGATCGGGTCATCGTCCGCCGGCGGAAAGAGGAGGTCTTTTTGGCAGGCAAGGTAATCGTGCTCACTTCCGGCAAAGGAGGTGTCGGCAAGACCACCTCCGCCGCCTCGGTCGCTGCCGGATTGGCATTGCGCGGGCACCGGACGGTCGTCATCGATTTCGATGTCGGCTTGCGCAACCTCGATCTGATCATGGGGTGCGAACGCCGCGTCGTCTTCGATTTCATCAATGTGATCAACGGCGACGCCAAGCTCAATCAGGCGCTGATCAAGGACAAGCGCAACGACAACCTCTACATCTTCCCGACCTCGCAGACGCGGGACAAGGACGCCTTGAAGCGCGACGGGGTCGAGCGGGTGCTCGATGAGCTGAAGGACACCTTCGACTATATCGTCTGCGACAGTCCGGCCGGGATCGAGCATGGCGCGCTGACGGCAATGTATTTCGCCGACAGCGCAATCATCGTCACCAATCCGGAGGTTTCCTCGGTACGTGACAGCGACCGGATCATCGGTCTGCTCGCCTCGAAATCGCGCCGTGCCGAATTCAACTTGGAGCCGGTCGCCGTCCATCTGCTTTTGGCGCGCTATTCGCCGGAGCGTGTCCGCAAAGGCGAGATGCTAACGGTCGAGGACGTCAAGGAGATCCTGTCGATCCCGCTGCTCGGGGTCATCCCTGAATCGGAGTCGGTGTTGCGCGCTTCGAACACCGGGACCCCTGTCGTGTTCGACGAGGAAAGCCCGGCCGGCCGAGCCTATCATGACGCGGTGGCCCGTTTCCTCGGGGAGCAGCGCGAGCTGCGTTTCTTGCAGCCCGAGCGCCGAAGCTTCTTCCGGGCCCTGTTCGGCAGAGCCTGATGCGCCTCCTCAATCTTCTGTTCCCGGAGCGCCGCACCAGCGCGGTGATTGCTCGAGAGCGGTTGAAGATCGTTCTCGCTCACGAGCGGGCGAGCCGCCAGGCCCCGGATTTTCTCCCGGTGCTGCAAAAAGAGCTGCTCGACGTCATCGGCCGCTATGTCGAGATCCGCAGCGACATGATCCGCGTCAATCTCGGCAGATCGGGCGACACCTCACTACTCGAGATCAACGTCGAGATCGACGGCGGCGGGGTCAAACCCACCAAGAACGGCGCTGCCGGGGACAGCAAGGAGACAGCCAGAATCGACCAGGGAGTTGCCGCCCCCTGGGTCAGGCCGAGCTGACACATCCCCACTCCTGCCTGACCAGGGGGTCGCCTTCGCGCGCGAGCCGGCGGGCGCGCTCGGCGGCATATCGCGCCGGCGGCGCCAGTCGCAAAAAAGCCCAAGCAGCAGCAGCGCGGACCAGCGGCGCGGGATCGTCGAGCAGTCGCTGCGCGGCGGCGACGAGGTCAGGGTCTTCCGGATCCGCGTTGCCGATCGCGATCAAGACATTGCGGAGGAATCGGTCACGTCCCGTGCGCTTGATCGCCGTTCCTGCGAAGAGCCGGCGGAACGCCACCTCGTCGAGCTCGGCGAGTGCCGCTAGGCGCGGTGCCGTCAGCTCCTCGTGCGGCAGAAAGTCGAGTTCTCGCGCGGCCCGGGCGAATTTGTTCCACGGGCAGACCGCGAGGCAG
>JAFAHQ010000397.1 GCA_019237135.1 Alphaproteobacteria bacterium | reverse complement strand
GCTCTCCGACAACAGATTTAAGATCGAATCGCCACTCTTTGGAACGTAAGTGCCGTAGAGGTGATCAAAGCTGCGATTCTCGCCGATAACGACGATGACGTGTTTGATTGGTGTGGCCGTCTTCAGCAGTTTTGTCGCGACGTCCGGGTCGCTGCTATGTGCCGGCATTGTGACCCCCACCGCGACGAGCGCGACAGCCGACATTAGGACAGCGGCGCAGCGCGACTGCCTTACAGGATTTGCCACCATCTTTCCCCGCTTTGATTGAACCAGAAAGGCAGCGGATGCTGCGGGGCGTTCATGAACGCCGCGTGACGGATCCATGACGCTATGGTTAAAATTTTACGGTGCTTCGAGCTACATCACCAGTCGCTGACGCTGCCATATAAGCGCAATCGAACCGTCACCGGAGCGTCATGCCGGGCGCCTAGCATGCCACCGCAACCAGCAAAAGGGGGAGCGGACCATGCCGATCTTATGGCGAAACGCGGTATTGGGTGCGGGGCTATTGGCGGTTTCGGCGGGGCTGCCGGCACACGCCGACGGCGGTGGCGGTCTTGGCGGCGACATCAAGCGGGTGTTGCTGATCAGCATCGACGGCATGCACGCCTTGGATTTCATCAACTGCGCGGGAGGAATCAGCGGGGTCAACGGCGGTGCGCCCTATTGCCCGAATCTGACCGAGCTCAAGGAGACGGGCGTAAATTATCTCGACACTTCCACGTCGAAGCCGTCCGATTCGTTCCCCGGACTGATGGCGCTGGTCAGCGGCGGCTCGCCGCGTACCGTAGGCGCTTTCTATGACGTCGCCTACGACCGCTCGCTCGATCCGCCCGCGACGACGACAGGGAACGGCGTTATGGGAGCGCCGGGCCTTTGCACACCCAATACGCCTCCGACGGGTACCACCACGGAATTCGACGAGGGAATTGATATCGACAAGACCCTCCTGAACGGAGGAGCGCCAGCAGGCATGGATGGCGGCATCGCGTCCATTGATCCAAAGAAGCTCGAGCGCGACCCAGCGCACGCTTGCGCTCCGATCTTTCCCTGGAACTTTGTTCGTACGAATACGATTTTCGGCGTGGTTCATGCGGCGCACGGCTACACGGCCTGGTCGGACAAGCACCCTTCGTATTCGTCGGTTTCCGGCCCCGGCGACGGGACTAACATCGACGACTACTACTCGCCGGAAATCAACTCGATCCCGGTAGGGCTGCCCACAGTGCCCGGCTGTAACCCGCTGCCGGATCAGACAGCGGTCGCTGCGTCGAATGCCTGGACCGATAGCTTCCAGAACATTAAGTGCTACGACAGCCTGAAGGTGCAGGCGATCCTCAATGAGATCAATGGACTGACACATGACGGCAAGAAACGGGCGCCGACGCCGAATCTGTTTGGCATGAACTTCCAAGTGGTCAGCGTGGGCCAGAAGCTCATTGAAAAATCAGTGAAGATGACCGGCGGCTATCTGGACAACGAAGGAAGGCCGACGCCCGCGCTGCTGGGAGAGATCGAATTCGCCGACGCAGCCATTGGGAAGATGGTCGATGCGCTCAAGGCCCGGGGTTTGTCTGATTCGACGCTGATCGTCATTTCGGCCAAGCACGGCCAGAGTCCGATCGACTCCGCGCGATACCTGGGCATATCAAACGTGCCGAATGATCCGATATCGACATCACCGGCGACGATCCTGCAAGACCTGCTTCCGTTCTCCGAGTCCCCGGCGAACCCCAATGGGATCGGACCCACCGAGGACGACATCTCGCTCCTCTGGCTGTCGGATTCGGGCCAAACCACGGATGCCGTGAAAATGTTGGAAAGTCAGTCGCCGGCGGCGCCAACCGTTAGCGCACCCGGGGGCAACATCGCTGGAATCGGGGAGATCTTTTCCGGGCCGGGTATCGGCCAGTTGTTCAACCTGCCGGGGCTGCCGCCGAACGGCGATCCGCGCACGCCGGATATCATTGTCACGCCGAATATCGGCGTTACCTACTCCGGAAGCACCAAGAAGCTCGCCGAACATGGCGGCTTCTCACACGATGACACGAACGTAATGATGTTGCTGTCAAATCCGAGCTTTTCCGCTGCGACGGTTACCAGCCCGGTAGAGACCGAGCAGATCGCGCCGACGATCCTGGCGGTGCTGGGCCTTGATCCCCAGGCGCTGGACGCGGTCCGGAAGGAGGGAACACAAGTCCTACCCGGCGTGGAGCTCGACTTCGGTAAATCGGATCATTAACGAGACGAAGAAAGGAGGGCGCTCCGGGCGAGCGCCCTCTGCTTCGTCCGCGACCTCCGCAATACCATGGCATTGAAGTACACGATCAGCGTTAAAAAAAGGATCTGCACCGCAAGATGGGTCAAGCCGACCACCGGGGAATTAAGCGTCGGAGCCAGCCGGCGTAGCACGTCGACCCGCAGAAACACCTCGTTCACGCCTCCGCCGACCAGAATATAGAGGCTCACCAACAGGCAGGTCAGATGGACGTGCAGCCAGGCTCTCCCCGGCATCTTGAAATGTGCGGCGAGTATGCCGACCGTCACGACGATTAGAGCCGCGATCGCCAGCCAATGCGGGAAGAAGAAAATGCCGCGCCGGTAGATGCCGAGCGCCGTGACACTGGTGACTAGAAGAGCCAGGGCGTAGGCCCGCCCGCGCCGCTTGTGAGCGGGCGTACCTTTCGGTCGCAGCAGGACCAGAATGCCCACGGCGAGGGCAGCGAGGCTCGCGACGAGATGCACCCATCCAAGCGGGAAAAGGTCGAGGTTTATTGTCCTGTCTCCCGATCGTATCGGCCGTCCAGTTGCTTGCGGAAAAACTCGACCACTGCGGCGTTGAACGCGCCGTGAAATGCGGTCCGATCGAACCCCGGCGGGTGTTGGCAGATCTCGGGCACCCGCTCCGCGAGTGCCGTACTGCACGGGGCGATGAACGCGAAATGATCGGCGCTCGGCACAAGGTGCAGCTCTGGCGGTGAAGGCAGGTTCGCCTTGACGTTCTCGGCGCTCCACCGGTTGGGCGCGATCCGATCGTCTTCAGCCTCCCAGAGCTGCACCGGCGCCGCGATCGGCGCGAGACCGACGGCGGTGAACGCGTGGCCGGCCGCAGGTGCCGCGACGACCGTCGCCTTGATGCGCGCGTCGTGCACCCAAATCGGGGTCGGCGGGTCGCCGCTCGGACCGCGGGCCAAAGCCTGCGCACGCGCCCGTTGGCACCCCCAATCATCCGAATGCTCGCGGCAGAATTCGGCCAAGCGAGCAAGCTCCGGGTTGCCGCCGATCGCGACGAGTACGGTAAATCCGCCGGCAGAATGGCCGAATGCGCCGATGCGCTCCGCCGCGACGTGGTCGCGGCCGGACCACGCCGTCAGCATGTAGTCAATCGTCAGCTTCAGGTGGCGGGGCCGCTCGATAAAGTTCCGCGCAGTGAAGCTCAGGGCGTGGTCGCGCCAGTTGTCGCCGGTATGGGTGACAGCGACGGCGATGAATCCGGCCTCGGCCAACGCTAACCCGGTATCGTAATGCGTCTCCGCCGCGCCGCCGGTCCCGTGCGAGATCACGATCAGCGGCAGCTGCGACCCCGCAATCGCCCCATCCACGGCGACGGTCTGCTCGAACGGCCCGAGCGAGTGCGGCGCCGCTGGCGCGTCGCTCGGATACCAGATGTTGAGCTCGAGGGGTTGACCCAGAGGATCGAGGGCGGCGGCCTGTTGGAAACCCACCGCGCCGGCGCCACCGGAACTCGCCAGCAGGATCAGGCCGGCAACGACGCCGAGGAGCGTCGATGGCGAGCCGGCTGCCCTGACGGCGGCGCCGACGGCGTTCCGCAACTTTCGCCGGATCATCGTGCGGAATACGGCATATTGCAGCAAGAACGCGGCGACCTTAGCGCCGATCGAACCGAACGAGATGAACCAGGCCCAGACCCTGATGTCGAATTGCGTTGCGATGACGAGGTTGGTCGCTCCCAAAGCGGCGATCAGCCCGGCCCAGGCATAGCCCGCGCCGATAATCAGCCCCTCCGGGACGTTCTCGCGCACGATCACGGGCAGGTAGCGGCTCATCCAGCCGCGCCGCAGCATCAAAGCGGCGACGGCGAAGTGGATGACGCTCGGCTTCAGCATCAGAAAGCGCGGGCTCTGGGTCAGCAAAGTCGCGGTACCGAGCACCACGACGAGCCCGAGGGCCAGCCACTGCATCGGCTCGATTGCTCGTCCGGCCAGCTTGAGACGGAGGAATTGCGCCACGCCGATGGCAATGGCGATCGCGGTGCCGGCGACGATACTGCCGGTCAGGCTGTACACAGCGAAAAAGAAGATCGCCGACAGGAAGTCGTTGAGGAGGTTCGACAGCGC
>JAFAHQ010000295.1 GCA_019237135.1 Alphaproteobacteria bacterium | reverse complement strand
CACATAACTGTCCCGCCGGCGTACTCGACGCAATTTCGGATGCTCCCAGGGTTTTCGCCGGGAATTGCCGCGCGCGATGTTGCGCCACCCTGCCGCCGCTTTCTTCCCGCCCGACCGCTGCGCGAACTTGCAGCAGCGCCCCCGAATGAACATCGTGAAAGTTTCCGATTCGTTCGCCAGGGGCGTTCCCTCGTGCCTCTCTGTTCGACGGATTGGCCTCCCTGATCGGCCGATTTAATTCCCTGTTCGGCCGCTTAGGGAATTTCCCGGCGGGTGTACGGGATTCCAATGACTTATCGCCCCTTGGCCGGTCTCCAGGGCCGTCCGGAGGCCAGTTTTGCCAGTATTTTCCCGTGGACGAGGGAAATCGCGGGTTGGGCTGAAAACCGGCAGCGCGGTCGTGCTTCGCGCATGGAGGGCCTGAGCAATCGATTGTTGGCCGCCGCGGCAGATGTGTTGCATTGTCGTCCGACTAACCCGCCAGCGCGAAAGGAGGGCTCGGGTGACGGCGATACTTCCGCTCCGCAGGCGGTCATGAGATTGAGTGTGGTGACCTTCATGCGCCCCGGCCCCGAGCCCCGCGGCCGGCCGCTCGGTCGCATCGTCGACTACGCCCGGCAGATCGAAAGGCGCGGCTTCCCGGGGATCTGGGTCACCGACTCGCTCGGGCGCGGCCGGCCCACTCTGGATCCGCTCGTGGCGCTCGGCGCGCTCAGCGTCGCGACCCAGCGGGTCGTGCTCGGAACCGCGGTGCTGCAGGTGTCGCTGCGCCATCCGGTCGAGCTCGCCCACCGCGTGCAATCGGTTCAGGCATTGTCCGGGGGGCGGCTGCTCCTCGGCGTCGGCAGCGGCTCGACGCGCGCCGATTTCGATCTGCTCGGGGCCGACTACGACCAGCGCTTCCGCACCTTGATGCGCTCGCTCGAGATCATGCGCCGCGCCTGGAGCGGCGAGGAGGTCAATGGCGGCGTGTTGTCGCCCTGGCCGGGATGCGAAGGCGGGCCGCCGGTGCTGCTCGGCGCCTGGCGCAACCCGCGCTGGATCACCTATGCCGCAAAGCGATGCGCCGGCTGGATCGCGTCCGGGCTCTACAGCAGCTGGGAAGATCTCGAGGCCGGGATGCGCCTCTATCGCGACGCCGGCGGCAAGAACGCCGTCCTCGCCAATGTCCTCGTCGACCTGAGCAACAAGCCGGAAGCCGGAAGCCTCGCCGAGCGGGCGACGATCTCACTGGTTTGCTCGCCGGACGAGGCGCGGGTACGGCTGAAACGGATCGATCAATTGGGCTTCGACGAGGTGCTCGTCGTCTCGCTCGGTGGCGCGCTCGACGAGCTCGAGCGAGTCCGCGACTTCCTCTAACCAGCTGTGAATCGGCAGGCGATCATGAAGGTCAGCGTCCAGATTCGGGTGGGTCCCGGTGCCGCATCCGAGCATCAGCCGGTGCGCCGCATCGTCGATTACGCTCGGCGGATCGAGGCGGCGGGGTTTCCGGGGATCTGGGTCGGGGATTCGCTCGGTCGGGGCCGACCAACCCTCGATCCGCTCGTCACGCTGGCGGCTCTGTGCTCCGCGACCGAGCGGGTCGAGCTCGGCATCGCCGTGCTGCAGGTGCCGCTATGCCATCCGGTCGAGCTGGCGCATCGCGTGCAGTCGGTTCAAATGCTCTCCGGAAACCGTCTGCGCCTCGGCGTCGGCAGCGGCTCGACGCGAGCGGATTTCGAGCTCTTGGGCGGCGATTACGAGCGGCGCTTCCGCACCTTTATGACCTCGCTCGACACGATGCGCGCCGCTTGGGCCGGACGGAGTGTCAATGGCGGGGCGTTGTCGCCGTGGCCCGGATGCGAGGGCGGACCGCCGATCCTGCTCGGCGCGTGGCGCAATCCCCGCTGGATCACCTATGCCGCAAAGGAGTGCCAGGGCTGGACCCCCTCCGGCCGATTCAGCAGGTGGGAGGATCTCGAGGCGGGAATGCGCATCTATCGCGACGCCGGCGGCGACAACGCCGTTCTCGCCAACGTCACGATAGACCTCGCCGAGCGGCCCGAATCCGCCGGTCTCGCGCAAATGGCCCAAGTCTCGCTGATCTGTCCGCCGGAGGAGGCTCGCCGGCGGTTGAGGCGGGTCGAAGCGCTGGGCTTTGACGAGATACTCCTCGTGTCGCAAACCAGCGCGCTCGAAGAGATCGAACGGGCCCGGGATTTCCTCTAGCGCCCGGCTCAGAGCACGAGCTGGGTCTGGGTGATAAGTGCTACCAGCCGGCCCTCCGGGGTCGAGACGCGGGTCTGCCAGATCATCGTTCGCCGGCCGCGATGGACGGGGGTCGCCTCACCGATTACCCGTGTTCCGACCGGCGCTGGCGCGACGAAGTTGGTCTTGCTTTCGATCGTCGTTGTTCCGGCACCCTCCGGCAGGTTGAGGATTGTGCCGGTGGCGCCGAGGGTGTCGGCGAAGGCCATGACGGCACCGCCGTGAAGCACCGCAGGGCGGGTGCAGAGCTCCTCGCGTACGGTCATCTCGGCAACGATCTTGTCCGGCGAGGCGCTGACGAACTCGATGCCGAGCAGCTCGGCAAAGGGCAGCATCTGTTGCCGGATGCGGGCGAGCAGATCCATTCACATTTCTCCTAGATGCGCGTCCTCTACATCACGGCCGAGCTCTACCCTTGGGTCAAGTCGGGCGGGCTCGGCGATGTCGCCGCGGCGTTGCCGCCAGCGCTGATCGCGGAGGGTGTCGATGTTCGCCTGCTGCTGGCCGGTTTCCGCGGTTTTCTCGACGTTTTTCCGGGCATCACCGACATTGCTCGGCTGACCAGCCCGTTCGCCGGCGAGCGGGTGCGGGTCGGTCTCGCCCCTCTGCCCGGTAGCGAGAGTTTCGCCTATCTCGTCGATCATCCAGCCTTCTACGATCGCCCGGGCAGCCCCTACGCGGGCCCAGACGGCAGCGACTGGCCCGACAACCATCGCCGTTTTGGACTGTTCGGCTGGATCGCGGCGGAGCTCGCGCGCGGCGCTGATCCGGGCTGGCGCCCGGACATCCTGCATGGCCATGACTGGCACACCGGGCTCGCTCCCGCCTACCTCGCCGCTCGGCCGGCGGTAGACGGGCACGTGCCCACGGTGTTCACGGTCCACAACCTCGCCTATCGGGGGCCGTTTCCCGGCGCGGTCTTCCCGGAGCTGGCATTGCCGCCCGAATTTTTCTCGATCGACGGGGTCGAGTTTTTCGGCATGGTGTCGTTTATCAAAGCCGGGCTGTTCTATTCGGACCGCCTGACCACGGTGAGCCCGACCTACGCGCGCGAGATCCAGACCCCGGCCTTTGGCTGGGGCCTCGACGGGCTGTTGCGCGCCCGCGCCGGCGTATTGACCGGGATTTTGAACGGCGTGGATACGCGAGTGTGGGATCCCCGACACGACGCGATCCTGCCGCGCCCTTACGGGGAGGGGAACGCCGCAGCCGGCAAGCGGGCAGCGAGGGCTGCCTTGCAGCGCCGCCTCGGGCTCGAGCCGATCGAGGGTGCGCCGCTGTTCGGCACGGTCAGCCGCCTGACCCCGCAAAAGGGCCTTGATCTCGTCCTGGCAGGCTTGCCCGAACTCGTGGCCGACGGCCGGCAGATGGCGCTGCTGGGCTCGGGGGACAGCGATCTCGAACAAGCTTTTGCGGCCGCAGCCGAAAGATACCGCGGACAAGTCGGGGTCATGATCGGCTACGATGAAAGCCTGGCTCACCTGATCATCGGCGGCTCGGACGTGATCCTCGTCCCTTCGCGTTTCGAGCCGTGTGGCTTGACCCAGCTTTACGCTTTGCGTTACGGCGCCCTGCCGCTGGTGCGCCGGGTCGGCGGCCTTGCCGACACGGTCGTCGACGCGACCGCCACGAGCTTGGCCGAAGGCGTCGCCACCGGCTTTGCCTTCGACGACGACAGCCCCTCCGCCCTGATGTCGGCAATCGCGCGCGCCACCGCGCTGTTCCGCGAGCGGGAGATCTGGCAGCGCATGATGCGGCGGGCGATGACGCGCGACTTCAGCTGGGCGGCCGCCGCCCGTCAGTACGCCGCCGTTTACCGAACGCTGCGGCCGGAGCCTATGGGTTAGAGCGGACCTCTACCCCGCCGAGGACCGTGCTCGCCGGAATGCCGGCTTCAGTAGCGGCAATTTTGGGGCCGTCGTCCAGCCGTACTCGCGATACTTCGACGAAGCCGCCTTGCGCGAGGATGCGCATCCCCTGGTCGCCGATCGAGACGACCTCGCCGATCTTGCGTCCGCGCACTGCACCGAAAGTACCGGCGGCGATCTTGCGCGCATCGAACAGATAAAGTTTCCGCTCGCCGTAAGCGGTCCAGGCACCCGGTGCCGGGTTGCAGCCGCGGATCAGATCGTAGACAAAATCCACGTGATTTGCCCAGTTGATGTGGGACTCGGCTTCACGCACCCAGCCCTCATACGTCGCGCGATTTTCGTCTTGGGTGCTTTCGGTCGCCCGGCCCGATACGACGAGATCGGCGGCCTCGAGCAGTGCCGAGACCCCGAGCGGGAAAATCTTGTCGAAGTAAAGTGATCCGGCGGTGTCGTCGGGACCGATCGCCACCCGCTTTTGCAGGATGACTGGCCCTTCGTCGAGCCCGGGGGTCGGGCGAAAGATCGACAGCCCGGTCTCTGTCCGACCGCGAATGATCGCCCATGGGATCGAGGAGGCTCCGCGATGCAGCGGCAGCAGCGAGGGATGGAATTGGATCATGCCGTGTTTCGGGATCGCGCAAAACGCGGGCGGGGCGAAGAGCAGCACATAGGCCATCACGCCGAGATCCGCCTCGAGGTCGGAGAGCGCGCGCTGAGCCTCCTCGCTCGAATATTTGGTAAACCGATGGACGGTGAGGCTGCGTTCCTGAGCGGCGGCGACGAGCGGGTCCGGTCTGGCTCCCGGCCGTTCCGGCGTCGCGAAAACGGCGGCGATCTCGTCCCCGCGTGCGATAAACGCCTCGAGCACGGCTTTGCCAAAGGCCTGCTGACCGACGATAACGATGCGCATTTCCTGCCCTCCGACGATGTCCCTCGAGTAGTGTTGTGACGTTCGCAAGCGGCGACCGCACCCCGCACAGGCACAGTTTCATGTCGAAGCGCCTTGGGGCAAGTCCGTCGCGCCAGCTACGTCGGCTTCGGGCGCCGGCAGTCCCCTCGGCAAGAGCAAAGTCACTGCGGTTCCTCTGCCAACATCGCTGTGGATCGAAGCCGAGCCGCCCGATTGGCGGGCAAAACCGTACACCATGCTGAGCCCCAGGCCGGTGCCTTTACCCGCCTCCTTAGTGGTGAAGAACGGCTCGAACGCACGCGCTGCAACCTCGGGCGGCATCCCGTGCCCGGTGTCGGAAATTTCCAGACCGACAAAATCCCCGACTTTTGTCGGTTGCTCCGGCGGCACCGCCCGGTTGAAGGTGCGGATAGCGAGTTCGCCGCCGTCCGGCATCGCATCGCGGGCATTAATCGCGAGGTTGATGACGGCGAGCTCGAGCTGGGTCGCATCGGCATCAACCGGCCACAGATCTGGGGCGAGATCGGTGTGGATAGCGATGCCACTGCCGACGGTCCGGGCAAGCAATTCGGTCATTCGCCGTAGCTGGGCATTCAAGTCGATAGTCGCCCTGGCCAGCGGCTGCCGTCGCGCGAAGGCAAGCAGCTGCTCGGTCAACCTCTCGCCGCGCTCGACGGTCCGCAGCGCCGCATCGACCCTGGCCTGCAGCTGATCGCTCTGTTGCCGCCCGCTCAGCATTTCGAGCGAACCCTGCAATACGGTCAGCAGATTGTTGAAGTCATGGGCGACCCCGCCCGTCAGCTGACCCAGCGCCTCCATCTTCTGCGCCTGGCGGAGTTCGGCCTCGGCCAGGGCTCGCCGGTTCATCTCGCGCCTCAGGCGCCGCGCCGTGGTGCGCCAGCGCCAGCTGGTGATCGTATGCCGCTGGATTTGCCGAGCGGCGAGCAAGGTCATGCCGAACAATGCGAGCGAGGCAGGCACCGCAAACAGCGAGTAGTTGACAAGGGTGCCGAGCCACGAAGCCAATACGTCACGCCTTGGGATGCCGTACGCGACGTATAGCGGGTAACCCTCGACCCGCTGGTAGGCATAAAAACGCTCGATCCCGTCTGTCTCTCCCCTACCCCAGAACAATCCGCGAGCGGGGTTGCCTGCGACCGCTTGCATGAAGGGGCTGCCTCGCGCGAGGACCGGCGGGGCGCCTAATGGCGGATATCGAACCAGCAGAGAGCCATCACTGCGCACCAACGAGGCGGCGAAATGCTTGTCTTCCGATATCGTTCGGTAGAATTCGCTGAAGAAAGCCGGGCGGGCGGACACAACGATGATCCCGTCGAAGGTCTTGCCGGCCGTCGAGCGACGCTCGCAGGTGTCGAATTCGGGGGAGTTGGTCAGCGCCCCAATCTGCTCGCGGCCGATAAAGAGGCCGACGTCCTGCGCTTGTTCGGCGGCGAAGCAATCGCGATCGGACACGTCGATCGCCGGGATGGGGTAAGAGCGACCACTAACGCGAGGATGCCCCGCTGCATCGGCCATCCAGACTTCGTCGATTTGCGGTAATGTATCGAGATCCGACAGGAACCGGTGCAGCTCCTCGTCGCGCTCGATCTGGTCCCAATCGAGCCCGCGCGTCCGGGCATCGATCCAGGCGAGCACGATGGCATAGGTTTTCACCGTATCCAGCGCATGCTCGCGCAATTCGCCGGCCTCGATCATCACCCGTTCTTCGCCTTGGCTCTGAACCAAGCGAAGATTCTGCCAAGCGGCGATCGCCAGCAACAAAAGCGGCACAGCAAGAGACGTGGCAAGAAGCCCGCGTAGGGGCCAAGTCAGTCTCCGCCGTGGGCGCTCTTGGAGCGCATCGGCCCGGTTTCCGGTCCTTCGGCTGAACCATCCGAAAACGCGCGCGGCGAGCGGCGGGTGCTCAGCCTCGGTTGTCACTGTCAACGCTCCAATGCACCAGCCGGCCCGCCCCTCGGTTGCGTCACCCTACGACACCGAGACCAAGCACGAGTCGATCGGCAAGGTTCATGTTGCGCTGCTCCGGCTGCCGAGCGCCCGAGTTTACGCGCAAACCCCGGCGCAGTCGAACGCCGCCGTCTTTACGCAGACGAGGTCGTCCCAGGAGAGACGGTGCGGCTACCTCATTCCCGGTTTTGCGCGGAAAAACCGGGAAAAAATCGGTTCCGGGACCCGAAACCGAAGAATTTTTCAGCTATAAAATAGCTCTTTGTCAGACACTTACGACGGCAGTGATAGCGTTTTCCCTGGAAAATAACCGGGTATATCCGGGAGCCGAAATTCCCGGATACCGCCCTAACCGGGAAATATCCGGGAATTCCAAAATCGGCCGGCCCCAGTCCGATTATAGCACCGCTGCGAGACACGGGCGTTGGAGATGGTCGCCTGTGATCATGATTTCCAGCTCACCCTTCCGGAGTGCTAGGCCGGTACCGCGGCGACGTCGAATGCAGCCGCCATCAGGGCGCGCGTATAGGGGTGCTCGGGGGAAGTCATGATCCGTTCGGTCGAACCGGCCTCGACGATCCGACCGTCCTTCATGACCAGGATCTCGTGCGCCAACGCGCGCACGACCCGCAGGTCGTGACTGATGAACAGATAAGCCAGGCCGTGGCGCGATTGCAGCTCACGCAACAGGTCGACGATCTGCGCCTGCACCGACATGTCCAAGGCCGAAGTCGGCTCGTCGAGCACGACAAAGCGCGGTTTGAGCACCAGCGCCCGGGCGATCGCGATGCGCTGGCGCTGACCGCCCGA
>JAFAHQ010000240.1 GCA_019237135.1 Alphaproteobacteria bacterium | reverse complement strand
CCCCGCTGCCGGCCGATCCGATCGACCCGCCGACCCTGGCGATGACCTTCTCGGTCAACGACGGCCCGCTCGCCGGCCGCGAGGGGACAAAGGTGACCTCGCGGATGATCGGCGAGCGCCTGTTCCGCGAAGCCGAAGGCAATGTCGCAATCCGCGTCAGCGAAAGCCGGGAGAAGGACGCATTCGAGGTCGCCGGCCGCGGCGAATTGCAGCTCGGCGTGCTGATCGAGACGATGCGCCGCGAAGGCTTCGAATTGTCGATCTCGCGGCCGCGCGTGTTGTTCGAAAGCAACCCGGCGACGAGCCGTCGGCTCGAGCCGATCGAGGAGGTCGTCGTCGATGTCGACGAGGAATTCGCCGGGATCGTCGTCGACAAGCTCGCCCGCCGCAAGGCGGAGATGCAGGAGATGCGGCCTTCCGGCGGCGGAAAGCTGCGGCTTGCGTTTCTCGGACCGACGCGCGGGCTGATCGGCTATCAGGGTGAGTTTCTCGCCGACACCCGCGGTACCGGAGTAATGAGCCGGCTGTTTCACGGCTATGCGGCCTACAAGGGAGCGATCGAGGGCCGCCGCAACGGCGTGCTGGTCTCGAATACCGATGGGTTCGCCGTCGCCTATGCGCTGTGGAACCTCGAAGACCGAGGACCGATGTTCGTCGAACCCGGTGCCCAGGTTTATCAAGGGATGATCGTCGGCGCCCACACCCGCGGGAACGATCTCGACGTCAACCCGCTGAAGGGCAAGCAGCTGACCAACATCCGCACCACGGCCAAGGACGAGGCCGTGCGGCTGACCCCGCCGCAGCTGATGAGCCTTGAGCAGGCGATCGCCTATATCGCGGATGACGAGCTTGTCGAGGTGACCCCGAAATCGATCCGCCTGCGCAAGCGGCTGCTCGATCCGAATGAACGCAAGCGAGCGGGGCGTGCCGCCGTGGCGGCGGCCGACTAATCTATGGCGGCGCCAGGTTTGACTTTTCCGCTGTGCCGACTATTGTCCGGCGCGGTCGAAAATCAGGCTTTGAACGGATGAGCAGCAAGCGCGACGAGCCGAAATACAAGATCAATCGCCGCCTCGCGGTGAATTTGTGGGGTCGGCCGAAGAGCCCGCTCAATCGCCGCGAATACGGCCCCGGCCAGCACGGCCAGCGGCGCAAGAAGCCGTCGGATTTTGGAACGCAGCTCGCCGCGAAGCAAAAGCTGAAAGGTTATTACGCCAATATCGGTGAGCGCCAATTCCGCAGGCTCTATGAAGAGGCGGCGCGTCGGCGTGGTGACACCGGGGACAATCTGGTCGAGCTGCTCGAGCGCCGCCTCGACGCCGTGGTCTATCGCATGAAGCTGGTGCCGACGCCGTTCGCCGCGCGTCAGCTGGTCAATCATGGCCATGTCCTGGTCAATGGGCGCCGCGTCACTATCCCCTCCTACTCGGTTCGCGATGGCGACGCGATCGAGCTCACGGCGAAGGCGAAGGGGATGCCGCTCGTGCTCGAGGCGGCGAGTTCCGGCGAGCGCGACGTCCCCGACTATGTCGAGATCGACCACGATCGCATGAGGGGCCGGTTCATCCGTGCGCCCAAGCCGACCGACGTGCCCTATCCCGTGACGATGGAGCCCAATCTCGTCATCGAATTCTATTCGCGCTGACCGGATTCACGACCCGTAGAAAAAGCCGCGCTTCGGCGCGGCTTTTTTCGTTGCACGATTTGCTCGACACTGAGCGTGCCAGCGTCCTCGGCGGACGCAACCTCGACAGGCGGTTGCGATGCTGACCCTGCACCTCTCGATCATCCTCCTGCTGATCGTCATGAACGGTTTCTTCGCGATGGCCGAGATCGCGCTCGTGGGGGCGCGGAATGCCCGCCTTCGGCCGCTTGCCGAAGCCGCCAATCCCGGGGCGCAAGCCGCCCTTGAGCTGAAAGCGGATCCTTCGAGGCTGCTTTCGACCGTCCAGATCGGGGTCACCGTAATCGCGATCCTCTCCGGCACCTTTGGTGAGGCTACCTTGGGGGACACGCTTCAGCGGCAACTCGAGAGCTATGAGGGCCTCGTCGCGCAATATGCGCACATCGTCAGCATGGCTGTCGTCGTGATCGGCATCTCGTACTTCTCGCTAATTCTGGGCGAGCTCGTGCCCAAGCGGATCGCGCTCGTCCATCCCGAGCGCATCGCCGCCGCACTTGCTCGGGCCATGCGGGCCATTGCACGTGTGGGAGCACCGATCGAATGGTTTCTGAGCGCCTCCACCGACCTTGTGCTTCGCCTGATGCCGCTGCGCAGCCAAGGGACCGCACCGGTGACCGACGAAGAGATCAGTTTCATGCTGCGCGAAGGTGTCGCGAGTGGCCACATCCCAGAAGCAGAGACAGCGATCGTCGAGATGGCATTGCGGCTTGGCGATCGGCGCGCGAGCGCGGTAATGACGCCGCGGACGCAGATAGAATCGCTCGACCTCGACGATTCGGAAGAGGAGAATCGGCGCAAAATTCGGGATAGCGCGTATTCCCGCTTTCCCGTGGTCCAGGGCGGCTCGCAACAGGTTATCGGCATCGTTCAGGCCAAGGATCTGCTTCTTGCTGCGCTCGCCGGGCAGCCCTTCGACCTGCGTGCTGCGACGAGGCCGCCGCTTTACTTGCCGAACACGGTGACCGCGCTCCGCGTCCTCGAAGCGTTTAAGACCTCAGGCGAGCCGATGGCCTTGGTGGTCGATGAGTACGGCGATCTCGAAGGGCTAGTGACGCAAAGCGATATCCTTGAAGCGCTGGTCGGCGACATCGCCGGCTCGGCGGACGCCGATCAGCGGGTGGTGCGGCGCGAAGACGGAACCTGCCTGATCGACGGCATGGTCGGGCTCGACGAGCTTAAGCAGGTGCTCGGGGTTTCCCATTTGCCCGGCGAGGATGCCGATTTTCACACGCTCGGCGGATATGTGATGGCCCACCTCAACCGCGTGCCAATGGTTGCCGACCGCGTCACCGCTGCCGACTACCGGTTCGAAGTCGTCAAGATGGATGGCCGCCGGGTCGATCGGGTCTTAGTGTCACCCGTCCGGGTCAAAGGTCGGTGAGGAGATCGATGGCAACGCTCGAAGTGAAGCAAACCGAGCACCTGTTGGGTACCGGGGTGCCCTATGCCTTTGCCGTCAAGACCGGACCGTGGATCTTTTTGACCGGTCACGAGGCCTTCGATTTCGACGCCGGCGTCACCGAGGCGGTGGCGGGTCCGACGGGGTTCCCGCTGTTCGGCCGGCCGCGTTGGCGGCGCGAGGGCGATTTCATCCTGCAGCGGATACAACGGATCCTGCAGGAATTCGGGTCCGACCTCTCGCATGGTGTGCGCCTCGACCAGTACTATCCGACCCCGGCCGCCGTCGACCCCTATCACCTGGCCCGGCGCGCGGCCTTCGGCGATTACATCCCGCCGAGCACCTCGGTGGTCATGGAGCGCTGCTTTGGCGCAGAGAGCGGCATCTCGACTTCGTTGATCGCTACAGTCCCGAGCCCGGAATACGAGATCCACAAGGTCTATCCCGAGGACGTCACGGCATCGGCGAGCTCCGGCTTTGTGCCGGCCATCATCTGCAACGACTTTGTCTTCGTCGCCGGGCAAATGGCGAGCGGGCGAGAGCACGGGCTCGATCCGCGCGCCCATGTCCCCGAGCACACTCTGTGGGGCGGCACCGAGATCCGCAAGCAGACCGAATTCATCATTCAGGAAAGACTGAAGCCGGCGCTCGAAGCGGCCGGCTCTTCACTCGCGCGTTCGGTGAAGGCTCAGGTCTATATCCGCAACGTCGAGAATTTCCCCGACTTCGTCGATGTCTGGTCGCAGCATTTCCGGAACATCCCCTGCGCGCTGACGGTCGTGCCGACCAAGGGCTTCGCGATGGTGGGCGGCATCATCGAGATCAATCTGATTGCGCTGACCCATGACGCGAACCGCGAGAAAGAGGTCGTCTCGGCGGACATTCCGGAGATGGCCGCTTATGGGCCCTGCGTCAAAGTCGGCGAATTCCTGCTGCCGTCCGGGCTGATGGCGATCGGCCGGGATGGCCACGTGGCCGGCAAGGCCATCTCGCCGGGGTTCTCCGGGCTTTCTCACGGCGGATATACGCAGGCTGCCGCCATTCATGATTATGCCGAGGCGTTGTGCATGGCGGCCGGGACGTCGCTATCAAAGGTGCTGCGCGCCCAGTATTTCGTCTCCGACCCGACGGCATTCCCCGGCATTGCCATGGCCTGGGCCTCTCGCTTCGGCCCTCAGCCGCTGCCGTTCGCCTGCATCCAGACGCCGCCCGAGATGCCCGCACCGGGGATGACGCTGATCGCCGATTTCTGGATCTCGACCTTCTGAACGGACTATCGCTGCTGCGACTTGTCGAGCACCTCCTGGGGCGTCATCGACACGATCTCGGCATAGGTCGGCACAAAACCTCCGCTCTCGATCAGACCGACGAACTCCGGCCTGATCTCATGTGCCACCTGTTCGCGAATGCGCCGGTGCTCCTCGATGTCCCGCCATTCGCCGATCAGATAGAAATGGTCGGGGTCTCCCGCGTCGCGGCAGAGCACCCCGTCCTTGACCTGTGCCGCCGAGCGGTGAAACGGGTTGTTGTCGCCGTAGTCGAACTTGTTGAAGAGCTCGATGAACTCGTCGCCCGTGCCGGGTTTGACCCGGAAGTCGTAGACGTGAAAGTAGTTGCCCTTGCTCGCCAGCGGTACCAGAGCCATTCCTCCCTCCTCCGCGAGGTGATTTGATCGGCAGCGCGGCGATGGTAGCCTCGGAGAGCCCGCGGGGCCAGCTTTGGGGAGATAAACACATGGCCGTCGTCGAGACCGAGCGTTTGGGACAGGTGCTCGTGGTCAGGATGAACCGGCCCGAGCGCTTGAATGCACTCAATCTTGAAATGCGCACCCGGCTCGCCGAGACCTGGACCGAGTTCCGTCGCGATGCCGGGCTCGAAGTCGCGATCTTCACCGGGACCGGCCGGGGTTTCTGCGCCGGCGAGGACATGAGGGAGTCAGTGCAGCGCGGCACGCCCGGCGGGCAACGGCCGCCGATTGAAGACCCGTTCATGTCCGGAGTGCTCGAAAAGCCGGTCATCGCCGCGGTCAACGGCTATGCGATGGGCGGCGGCTTCATGCTGGTCGAGCGCACCGATCTGCGTGTCGCCGTGCGCGAGGCGGTGTTCGAGGTCTCGGAGGCCAAGCGCTGGCTGCTCGGCGGCTACAATCACGGATATGTCGCGAACCTGCCCTATCCGATCGCGATGGAGATGGCGCTGGGCTTTCGTTTTACGGCCGAGCGCTTCTACGAGATCGGCTTCCTAAACCGCTTGGTCGACGCGGATCAGCTGATCCCGAGCGCCATCGCGATGGCCGAGCACCTGCTGACCTTGCCGCCCGCCTCGCGCGTCAACACCGTCCACATGATGCGCCAGATGCGACCGATGCCGGCGCCCGAGGTGCAGCGCCTGGGGGCCGCCTTGCGCGAGCACGGCGCCAAGAGCGATCTGATGGAGTCGCGCGCCGCCTTCGCCGAGAAACGCGCGCCCAACTTCAAGGGATGGGACAATCCCGAAGACCGCTATCGCCTCCCGACGCTCGACACCATCGAGAGCTGACATTCCGCAAATTTCCCTGAGCGCAGGGAAAAATCGCGTTTCGGTACCTCAAATTCGCCTCTCTTTGACCCAAGAATGATTGGAAATCAATGCCTTGTGAGCAATTTCGGCTTGCCGTCCGGCAGCGGAATGGCAGCGGAAAAAAACCGGTCCGGCAGCGGAACGGCAGCGGAATTTGCGGTCTCATCGGGCGTTGCTGCATAGGCATCAAAAAGTCTCAACGTTAATTAAAATTTTAGCACTGGACGCCATATAGGCGCAGGCCGCACCTCCGCAAGGGGGCCGCGCTATCGCGACCGGAGGGATAAAGAAATGGCCGACCCGAAGCACGCGCCTACCGATAGCGACGGCCCGCTCGCCGGGCTCAAGGTGCTTGACCTGACCGAGAACATGGCCGGGCCCTTTTGCACGATGATCCTCGCCGACATGGGCGCCGAGGTCGTCAAGCTCGAACGCCCGGGCAAGGGCGATGCGGTGCGCGCGTGGGGCGACGGCAGCGAGCGCAACCCCTATTTCCGCTACATCAACCGCAACAAGAAGGGCATCACTCTCGACTACAAAGAGCCAGAAGGAAAGGCTCTGTTCCTTAGGCTCGTCGAAACCATGGATGTGCTGGTCGAGAGTTATCGGCCGACGGTGATGCCGCGCGCCGGGCTCGGCTTCGAGGCGTTGCGCGAGGTCAACCCGCGCCTGATCTACGCCCAGCTCTCCGGGCTCGGCTATGACGGCCCCTATGCCGGCCGCGGCGGCTTTGACCTGATCGCGCAGGGCATGGGCGGCATCATGCATGTGACCGGCGAGCCCGACGGACCGCCGACCTCAGTCGGTCTGCCGATTTGCGATCTTGGCACCGGTATGTGGGCGGTGCAGGGCATCCTCGCAGCACTTTACGAGCGCGAGCGCACCGGCAAGGGCCGGCTTGTCCAATGCTCATTGTTGGAAACCGCGATCGGCTTCAGTTCATGGACCTCGGCGCAATGGCTCGCCGACCATGAAGAACCGACCCGCCA
>JAFAHQ010000194.1 GCA_019237135.1 Alphaproteobacteria bacterium | reverse complement strand
CCATCTCAGCTCCTTACGATAAACCTGGAACATTCGGTATCATCCCTTTCGGAAAAATCAGGTGCCGCGGCGCGGTTTCGACGACGAGGGTCGCGCCGACGCCGGCGGCAATGAGAACGGTACCCCATCAGCTGCTGCCGATAAGCGCGCATAGCACGCCTCCCGTCCGGCGGAGTGGGATGTCGGTCGCGCGCAGGGTACCAACGAAGTGTCAGCGGCGCAGTCCGAGACGTCCGATCAGCGTCTCGTAACGGCTGACGCTCGACCGCTTGAGATAGTCCAACAATCGGCGCCGCTGACCGACCATGACGAGCAGTCCGCGCCGCGAGTGGAAGTCCTTCTTATGGCTCCCCAAGTGATCGGTGAGATTGCGGATGCGCTCGCTCAGGATCGCCACTTGTACTTCCGGCGACCCGGTGTCACCCTCCTTGGTGGCGTACTCGATGATGAGCGCCTGCTTGCGCTCGGCGGTGATCGACACCGATCTAACCCCTTCAGCGATTGATGACCCGCGCGGGCTGGAGACTGCCGTTTTCGACCCTCGCGAGAGCGATCACCACTTGGTCGTGCCAAGCGCTAACTACCGTACCCTCGTCGAGCCGGTCCAGATGCGCCCGTACGCCACTTTCGCGCGGCGTCACCCTCTGCCCGCAACGCAACCGAGCAGCTTCGGGTGCGGTTAAGGCCAAAGCCGGGATGCCGTCCAGCGCGGTCTCGATTGGAAGCAGATACTCCGAAGCAGCCAGACTATGCCGACGCTCCACTACGGAATCCAGTGAAATCGCCTGCTCTATGCTGAAACGTCCGACCGAAAGACGCCGCAGCTCGGCAACGTGACCAAACGTTCCGAGCGCGATGCCGAGATCGCGGGAGAGGGCGCGGATATAGGTCCCCTTACCGACGAGGGCCTCGCACTCGGCGTGGTCCCGATCGGGCATGGCAATGAGCCGCAACGCAGCGATCTGCACCGGCCGCGCCTTGAGGGCCGGCGGTGCCGCGGCGCGCGCGAGCCTATAGGCGCGGTATCCGTCGACTCTGATCGCCGAGTAAGGTGGCGGTGACTGCAGGATCGTCCCCGTGAAGCGGGGCAGGATTGCCTCGATCGCCGCCCGGCTCGGCCGCAGCGAGGATTCGCCAACGATTTCGCCCTCGCGATCGTCGGTGGCGCGAGCGATACCCCAGCGAACGCGGAAGCGATAGCGTTTGCGGCCAGCCATCGCGTAAGCGGTAGTCTTGGTCGCCTCGCCGAGCGCTATAGGCAGCACACCGGTTGCCAGCGGGTCGAGTGTGCCTGCATGTCCGACCTTGGTTCCGGTGAGACGACGGACCTCTCCGACGACCCTACTCGAGCTGAGCCCCGGAGGCTTGTCGACGACAAGCCATCCGTGGAGCCCGCCATCAGTGCGCATCGTCATCGTTCTCGGTTCGGTCGATTGCACGGCGAAGATCGCGTTCGACTTCAGGCCGTGCGAGCAAGGCGGCGATCCGGTCTGCCTGATCAAACGAGAGGTCCAGCTCAAATATCAAGTTAGGCGCGTAACGCAGGGTTACTTCGTGGGTGACCAGCCGCTTCAAGAATGCCGTGCTGCGTTTCAGCCCGGCGACGATCTCGGTTGCGTTCGCACCACCGAGCGGCATCACAAACACAGTCGCATTGCGCAAATCGGGACTGAACCTCACTTCGGTGACGGCAATGCTGGCGTCGTGGAGCACGGGATCGCGGCATTCGCCCTCGCGGAGGATTTTGGACAGCACGTGCCGCAGCTCTTCCCCGACCCGAAACCGCCGTTGGTTGATGCCACCCTCTGTTCCGGCCCTACTCGCAAATCGCCGCCGGTCGGATCGTTTTCTGACCATGAGAGGCAAAAGCGCTATAACATCCGCGCTACTTCTTCCGTGTCGAAGCACTCGATCACGTCGCCGGCCTGGATATCCTGGTAATTCTCGAAGGCCATGCCGCATTCGTAGCCTTGGTTGACCTCGCGAACCTCGTCTTTGAAGCGCTTTAGAGTCTTGAGCATGCCTTCGTGAACAACGACGTTGTCGCGCAACAGACGGACCTTGGCACCGCGACGCACGGCGCCTTCAGTGACCATACAGCCCGCGACCTTTCCGACTTTGGTGATATTGAAGACATCGCGGATCGAAGCGTTGCCGAGGAAGCGCTCGCGTATAGTGGGCGCTAGCAATCCGGACAGCGCACCTCGCATGTCGTCGATCAGGTTGTAGATGATCGAATAGTAGCGAATCTCGACACCGTCGCGCCTTGCGAGATCACGCGCTTGCGGGTTGGCGCGGACATTGAAGCCAATAATCACCGCAGCCGATGCCTTAGCCAAGATTACATCGCTTTCATTGATCCCGCCGACCGCCGAGTGTAGCACGCGAACTGACACTTCGTCCGTCGACAGCTTTTCGAGCGAGCCCACGATCGCTTCTAGGGAACCCTGCACATCCGACTTGACGACGACTGGCAGCTCTTTGGCGACGCCCGCGGTAATTTGCGAAAACATCTGCTCGAGCGTACCGCGCGTTCCCGCCGCTGCGATTGCGTTGCGCCGGCGGCGCTGACGAAAATCAGCGATGTCCCGGGCGCGGCTCTCGTTCTCGGCGACCACGAAATCGTCGCCCGCAAGCGGTGTACCGTTAAGGCCCAATACCTCGATAGGTGTCGACGGGCCTGCCTCTCTTTGGTTATGGCCTCGATCATCGACGAGCGCGCGCACCCGGCCCCATTCGCTGCCAGCGACGAAAATGTCGCCAACCCGCAATGTGCCGCGCTGGATCAGCACCGTCGCGACCGCGCCGCGGCCTCGCTCAAGTTTTGCTTCGAGGACAACTCCCTCCGCCGGTCGATTCGGGTTTGCCGCGAGATCGAGAAGTTCGGCTTGCAGTAGGATGGCTTCTTCGAGCCTGTCGAGATTGGTCTTCTTCAGCGCCGAGACTTCTACATCGAGCACCTCTCCGCCGAGCTGTTCGACCACGATTTCGTGTTGCAATAGCTCCTGACGGACCCGCTCGGGCCTCGCGTCGGGTTTGTCGATCTTATTTATGGCGACGATGATCGGCGCTTGCGCGGCTTTAGCGTGGCGGATCGCCTCGACCGTCTGCTCCATGATGCCGTCATCGGCCGCCACGACGAGCACCACGATGTCGGTGACATTGGCACCGCGCGCGCGCATCGCGGTAAAGGCCTGATGCCCCGGCGTATCGATAAAGGTGATTTGCTTGCCGCTTTTCAGGGTGACGCGATAGGCCCCGATGTGCTGCGTAATGCCGCCGGCTTCGTCAGCCGCGACGTCGGTCTCGCGCAGAGCGTCGAGAAGCGAGGTTTTTCCGTGGTCGACATGACCCATAACCGTCACTATCGGCGCGCGGGACTCGAGGGTCTGGGGAAGATCCTCTTCGCCGCGCAGCCCCATCTCGACATCCGCTTCGGAGACCCGCCGCAGGCGGTGCCCGAATTCGGTTATGATCAGCTCGGCGGTGTCGGCGTCAATGGTCTGATTTATTGTCGCCATTACTCCCATGCGCATTAGCGCCTTGATCACGTCGGCGCCGCGCTCGGCCATGCGGTTTGCCACCTCCTGGACGGTGATCGTCTCGGGGACAACGACTTCGCGTACGACCTTGGTCTGCTCCGGCTCGCTCTGGTGCAGCCGCTGTCGCTCGCGTTCCCTGGCGCGGCGGACCGAAGCCAGGCTGCGCACTCGTTCTCCCTCGTCGTCAGCGAGCGCGCGGGTCACCGTGATTTTTCCGGTCCGGCGGCGCATCTCTTCGCGACGAGCCGGCGCCACCGGTTTTTTGGCCTCCGGCCGGGTCCCCCGGCGCGGCGCGGGCGAGGGCTCTTCTTCCTCTTCGAGAGGAACGCTGACCTTGCCCGCGGCGGCGAGCGCGGCAACTTTCGCGGCAGCCGCCTTCCCCGCCCGTTCGGCGACCTCGCGCCGCGACTCTTCGTCCTTGCGCCGCTGTGCCTCTTGCTCGGATCGCTGGCGCGCTTCCTCTTCGGCGCGTCGTCGCCTCTCTTCTTCCTCCGCTTTTTTACTCGCTTCCTCCTCGACCCGGCGACGCGCCTCTTCGGCGGCCTGCTCTTCTTCCTGGCGGCGTCGGTCGGCTTCGGCGAGAGCGGCGCGCCGGCGGGCTTCTTCGTCGGCTTTGCGGGCATCGTGCAGCGCGCGGACACGCCCCGCCTTTTCTTCCGCGGTTAGGGCGCGGGGGATCGTCACGGGCCGACGCGCCGGCTCCTGTGCTGCCGGTCGCGCCGACGCTTGGTCCAGCACTACGACCGGCGAGGCCTCGGCTCGACCGGATTCGAGTGCCGGCCCTATCGTGCGCTTCTTGCGGACCTCGACCGTAACCGTCTTTGAGCGCCCATGCGAGAAGCTCTGGCGCACCTGTCCCATCTCCACACTTTTGCGGAGCTCCAGCCTGCCGCCGGTGCGTGCGAGGGTCAGGGGCCGCTTCTGTTCTTGCTCATTCGCGTCGCTCATCTGGATCCAATACCACCATCTTGCCGTGCCGGCTGGTCCGGAGCGGGTTCCACTCCTCGATCAATCACCGCACCCAGGCGAAAGCCGGCAATCTTCTCCGCAATGGCGATCAGCCGGTCGCTCAGCCGGCCGTCGCCGATAGCTATGTTTACCACATGATCGCGACCAAAGATCGCGCCCATCTCTGCTGCGGTCAGCACGATCGCAACCGGCATACCTCGCCCGAAGGCGCGGATCTTCCGGCGTCCGCCTTCCGCCCCATCGAGCGCGCGGAGGAGCAACGTGGCTTTGCCTGTTCGCACGGCTTCGCAGACTTTCTCAAAGCCGGCAACCGCGAGACCAGCGCGGCGCGCGAGACCGATCGCGTCCAAGCAACGCTGCACCAGCAACGCCTCGACGCGATCCGCAAACCCTGACGGCGTCGTTATCGCCCGGTGCGCCGAGCGCGTGAAGAGCCGTCGCGTTATCGCGCTCTCGAGTATATCGCGGCGCGGGGTCAGCCACAAACCCCGCCCGGGCAGGCAGGAGGCCATGTCGGCGACAAGCTCACCATTCGGCCCCACGACAAAGCGCAGCAGGCTCGACCGGTCGTGGATCTCGCCCGTGGCAATACACCGACGCTGCGACTTGACGGCGCGCATCCCCGGGCGGCGCCGAACTGCCCTGGTTCTATCGCGAGCGCTCGTGACTGCTACTCCTGCTCGGATCTCGCGGCTTCAATGCCATCATCGGCGTACCAGTGTGCTCGCGCGCGCATAATCAGCGCATTTGCCTCCTCTAATTCGAGATTGACGCTAACCTTGTCGGATCCTGCGAGAAGCTCGACGAGTTCATCCCCGGCAAGGCCGGCGAAATCATCGAGGGTTGTTATGTTGTTCTCGCCGAGTGCAACCAGCATGCCGGGGGTCAACCGTTCGAGCGAGGCGAGTTCGTCGCTGACGCCGAGTTCTCGACGCCGCTCCTCATATTGGCGATCCCGCCGCTCGAGCGAGTTGCGCGCCCGCTCCTGCAGCTCCGCTGCCACCTCGGCGTCGAAACCTTCGATGTCAGCGAGGTCTTCAAGCGGCACATAGGCCACCTCTTCGAGAGAGGTAAAGCCCTCTGTGACCAGCAGATGGGCGATAACATCGTCTATATCGAGGGCATCGATAAACATCTGGCTGCGGTTGCGGAATTCCTCGGTCCGCCGCTCCGACTCCTCGGCCTCGGTCAGGATGTCGATATCCCAGCCCGTAAGTTGTGAAGCGAGGCGAACGTTCTGGCCGCGTCGCCCGATCGCCAAG
>JAFAHQ010000188.1 GCA_019237135.1 Alphaproteobacteria bacterium | reverse complement strand
GAGCGCCCCGGCGGGTCGCAGCAACGCCGCCAAAGCCTCGATCTCGGCGGCTGGTGCATGCGATGCCGGAGCGTAGGCAAGCCCGCTCGACAGGCCGATCGCACCAGCATCGAGCGCCTCTTGGAGCCGCTCGCCCATCTGCGCCAGCTCGGCCTTCTCGGCCGGCCGGTCGAGTGCGGTCATCACCCCGACCCGCAGAGTCGAATGGCCAACCAGGCAAGCCGCGTTGAGCGCCGGCGGCGCCCGGTCGAGTGCCGCGAGATAGTCGGCGAAGCGCGCATAATGGTAATCGACGGTGTCACCGATCAGATCGAGCGGCGGCGGCGGTGCCGCGTCGAGCACTAGCGGCGCCAGGCTCACCCCGCAATTCCCGGTCACGACCGTGGTCACACCCTGGCTCGCCTTGGTAGCCATGGCCGGGGTCGCGAACAGAGCCCGGTCGTCGTGGGTGTGCACGTCAATGAATCCCGGGGCGACGATCTTGCCCGCGACATCGATCTCGCGGGCGCCCTCCGCCCGAGCGACCGCCCCTACAGCAGCAACACGGTCGCCGATAATGGCTACGTCGGCGCGCCGGCGCGGCCCGCCGCGGCCGTCGACCACTTCGCCACCCCGCAGGATCCAATCGGCCATCTCTCGTCCTTTCAGGAATATGCTATCCTTCCTCATCCGCCGCCGGAAATCAGGAGCATCGATAATGCTGTCGCCCGAGGAAAACGAGCTGATCACCCGGATCGGGCAGAGTACGCCGATGGGCAACGCGATGCGAAGGTACTGGATCCCTGCGTTGCTTTCGCGCGAGATCGCCGAGCCCGACGGCCCGCCGGTGCGTGTGCGGTTGTTAGGCGAGGATCTCGTCGCCTTTCGCGACACGCAGGGCCGGATCGGGCTTTTGGACGAGTATTGTCCACACCGTCGCGCCTCGCTGTTCTTTGGCCGCAATGAGGAATGCGGGCTGCGCTGCGTTTACCACGGCTGGAAGTTCGATGTCGCCGGCACCTGCGTCGACCAGCTAAACGAGCCCGAAGAGAACCAATTCCAGCACAAGGTCCACATCGCCGCCTACCCGACGGTCGAACTCGGCGGAATCGTGTGGGCCTACCTCGGGCCGCCCGAGCGCATGCCGGCCGCTCCAAAATTCGCCTGGACCCAGGTGCCGGAGACACACAGGCACGTGACCAAGGTCATTCAGGAGTGCAATTGGCTGCAAGCCCTCGAAGGCGGTCTCGACACCTCGCATGCCCCGATTATGCACCGGCTGCTGACCGACAACGCGCGCCGCGGCGGCATCAAGCCGTCTAATCCCTATGTCCGGGCCAAGGCGCCCAACATCGTCGTGGATATAACCGATTACGGCTATCAATACGTCGGGATTCGAGCCCTCGGTGCAGCCGAGATGCACGCCCGCACGTATCATTTCATCTTGCCGTTTCATCAGATCCGCGCTTCGTCGACCGAGCGTGGGTATCCGGCCGATGCAGGGCATATCTGGGTGCCGATCGATGACGAGACCACGATGGTCTACAACTGGGCCTACAGCCGAACCGACGAATCCTTCAACGATGAGGACCGCCTGGAACGCGGGCTCGGCAACGGGCCGCCGCATGTCGATCAGACCACGTTCCGCTCCAAAGCGAACCGACAAAACAATTACTTGATCGATCGCGAGGTGCAGCGGACCGAGAGCTTCACCGGTATCGACGGGATAAACGTGCAGGACCGCGCGATCCAGGAGAGCATGGGACGGATCGTCGACCGCTCAAAAGAGCATCTCGGTCCTGCCGATAAGGCGATCATCCAGATGCGCCGGCTGTTGCGCCAAGCCGTCAAAACGGTCGAGGAAGGCGGTACCCCGGCCGGCGTGGGACCGAGCTATTACAATTTGCGCGCTGCCCTTGAGGTGCTGCCGCGCGATGCCGACTGGCGGGCCATCCTGGCGCCCGACATCGCTCGCGAGAAGATCCTGCAGACGGTCTGATTCCTGCCCGCGGGGATCCAGGTCGACCCCGCTGCCTACAATAACATCTGTGCCTGTGGGGTGGCGCCTAACTCCGTTGACGTAGTTGCTCTGGTGCGATCCGGGCCCTAGGTTGCGAATCCGGACAGAGCCAGACCATTTCTGGCCGGTTAGGTTATTGGCTGGAAAAGGTGCCGATGCTTCAGAGAGCCGTTTCCCGGGTCACCAACACGATGATCGACGCGCTCGCGATCCTGCGCGACCCCCTCAGCGCAGACGAGCTTATCGCTCGCGCGCGACGCCGGACCGGCCTGGTCGACTTCGGTTGCACGCCTTTCCAAGAGCCGCTGCGGAATTTGCTGCGTGCCTGCCGCGAGGAGGCGGAACTGAGCCTTTTCGGGCGCTTCGCTACGCACTGGGATGCGGTGCGATTTCTGTCCAACCTGCTGCGTCTGTACGATGAAGAAACACGCACGCCTGAAACACTAGAGCTGCGGATCGAACGGCCGATCTTCATCGCCGGGTTGCCGCGCTCGGGTACCACCTTCTTGCACAGCCTCCTGGCGGAGGATCACACGAACCTCGTCCCGCGCGTTTGGCAGCTGATCTATCCCTATCCGCTAGGAAGGCCCGGAGCCGGACCCGACCTGCGATCGCAGCAGGTCGCCCAGCAGCTGCGCATGTTTGGCATGCTCGCGCCCGAGTTCCGGCGCATGCATCCGATCGATTCTTCGTCGCCGCAGGAATGCTCTGAGATCACGGCACACATCTTCGCCAGCCTGCGCTTCGATACGACCTACCACATCCCCGGCTATCGCCGTTGGCTTGATGAGACAGGACACCTCGATGCCTATCGCTTTCACAAGCGCTTCTTGCAGCACTTGCAGCATCAGGCGCCGGTTGCGGGACACTGGGTGCTCAAGTGTCCTGACCACATCTTCGCCCTCGGCGCGCTACGCGCGGTCTATCCGGATGCGGGCGTCGTGTTTGTCCACCGTGACCCGCTTGCTGTCCTGCCGTCGGTCGCAAGGCTAACCGAGGTGCTCAGGCGGCCGTTCACGCGTCAGGTCGACAAGTTCCAAATCGGGCGCCAGGACAGCGACCGCTGGCTCACCGCCACCGAGCTGATGATCGAGGCTGCAGATGAAGAACGGTTTGAAGAGCCGATACTCCACATCCATTACTTGAACTTGGTCAGCGACCCGTTGGAGACTGTGGCGACACTCTACCGGCATTTCCGGCGTCCGCTCGATCCTCGCACCGCCGCCCGTATCAGTCGGCTGGTGGAGGCAAAGCCCAACGGCGGTTACGGGACCCGTCGCTCACATCTCGAGGAGTATGGGCTCGATCCCGTCGTGGAGCATGAACGCTACGCGCGATACGTGGAGCGCTTCGCGATTCGGCCAGAACGGGGAGCGGACTTGACAAGGTCGGCGAAGAGTTCGGCTGCGCTCGTCTCGGGGCGATCAGCCGCAGGGAAAGCCGACCCAGCGAATTCCACAAGCGGTGCTATCGCGCCGGACTGCTCTACTCGCTGCGTGACTTGAGCGCGCCTGCGGGTGAGGGCTCCTTCACCGCCTGACGGGGGCGAGGCAGGGCGGCTAGCAACGCCGGTATAAAGACAAGACTCGCAACCAAAGTGCAGCCCAGGCTGATCAGCAGCAGCATGCCCATGCTCGCCGTGCCAGGATGCTGCGATAATGCAAGCGAGCCAAACGCGGTCCCCGTCGTCAGCGCCGAGAACAGGATCGCTCGGGCGGTGGCCGAGCCCAGAACCGATGTCTGACCGGCCCGCCAGTTCATCACAAAGTAAATGTTGAATGAGACGCCGACACCCAGCAACAGCGGCAACGCGATGATGTTCGCGTAATTGAGCAAAAGTGTCAGGAGCACAATGACGACGACGGTCATCAGCGCCGACAGCAGAAGCGGAGCCAATACCAGCGACACGTCCAGCACACGCCGCAGCGCGACGAAGAGAATCGCCGTAATTGCGATCAACGCGGCGATCGCGGCGGAACGGAAGGAACCTACGATCGTCGCGCTGGTCGCCTCGATCGTCACGGCGGGGCCGCCCGCATCTGGCGCGATCGCGGTAATCGCGGCAACGAATTCGCCGAGAGCGCTAGTGCTGCCGGCTAACGGTTTTGGGACTACTTGAACCCGCGCCCGCCCGTCAGGCAGGATCCAGTCGCGCACAAGCTCGGGCGGAATGGTCTGCAAACTCACCGACCGCGCTCCCAACGCGTCGCGCAGCTGGTCGAGCTCACTCGGCAAAAATCGTGTGAGCGACTGGTCGACGGCGACCAGCATCGGGTCGGGTGCTGCCACCAGCTTTTTCAGGTCACCGGCGATCGCGCTTAGCACGTGATCGGAGGGCAGCTTAGCAAGCGCCGGCACGATTTTTTCGAGGGCACTGCTCGCAGCTTTCCGGATTTCATCCGGCGTCGCTCCAGCGGCCGGCTCGTGCGGGGTGAGGGTCGGGCCCAGGAGAGTGGCTGCATCCTCGATCAAGGCGAGCTTCGACTGCTGGTCGGCCGGCACAAAGCTGTTGATCGACAACACTTCCGAGACTACCGGCAACCCGCGGAGGCGATCCGCCAACGCTCCCGCCGTGGCGGCGTCACGGGCCAAGATATCGATCGTGAAGGGGTTGGTGAGCCGCGAGTCCCCGAGGTCGTGCAGCGTCTGCATAGCCTCGCCGCTCGGGTCTTTAGTGTGCAACGGGTCAGCGTCGAACCCTAGCCTAGGCAATAGGACGACGCCGAGCGCGGCGAGGATCCCGAATGGCGCCAAAAGCGGCCAGGGGTGCCGGCGGACAACCTCGTCCAGCGGCACTGCCCAGCGAAAGCCCACCTCGGCGCTCTCGCCATGCGGACGAAAGAGAGTTATGGCGGCCGGCAAGAAAGTCATAGTGCAAAGAAAGGCGATCAGCATCCCGACACCGGCGATCAATCCCAATTCGGCGACGCCGCGGAAGTCGGTCGGCACGAAAGCGAGAAACCCCGCCGAGGTCGCCGCGGCCGCCACCAGGATCTGCCCGCCGACGCGGCGGCCGGTCTCGGCCATCGCTGCGGCCGGATCGGGGTGGCGATGGCGATTTTCGCGATATCGCACGCAGAACTGGATTGCGAAGTCGACCGCGATGCCCACAAACAGGATGCCGAAGCCGACTGAAACCAGGTTCAAGGTCCCTACCGCGGCGGCTGCGAACAACAGAGTCAGCATTAGCCCCAGTCCGAGCGTCAGCAGGATCGGCAGAATCAGGCGCCAGGAATGAACAGCCAAGAACAACCACAAAGAAATCAAAAGGACGCTGCCGATCATGCCGAGGATCGCACCATGAGCGACGGAGGCGAACTCCTCGTCGGCTAGCGCCACGCTGCCGGTGATACGCATGCGGGCATCGCCGGATTTGACGAATTCGAGCCCGCCCGCTGCTTCGCGCATCGCCTGGGTGGCAGCCCCGCCCGGCTCGATGCTGCCGAGATCGAGGTTCGGCTGAACCAGGACGAATTTATACTTTCCGCCGAGATCCGCGAGGTCGCCGCCCAACAACTGGGTCCACGGCAAGGGGTGCGGATAACCAGCGATGACATCGGCCATCGTCTGGTGGAATGCGGTCAAGGCCTTTTGGTATGGCGCGAGATCCGCCTTGCCCTCGACCACCCCGGTACCGAGGAGAGACAGCGACTTGAACACGCCGCGCGCACTCGGGTCCTGGGCCAGCTCGCCGAGAAAAGGCTGGGCGTCGATCGTACGGTCTAGCAGCGATTCGAGCTGAGGGGTGTCGAGAAACAACATTCCCTCCTGCCTCAGGAACGGCGAGGCGTCGGGACGACGGACCGAGAGGAAATGCGAATGATCTTCGGTCAGCCGGTCTGCCAATGCCGCCGCGGTGTCTTCAGCCTCCTCCGGCTCCTTCGCGTCGATGACTGCGACCAGGAGATCGCGAAACTGGGGGAAATAGCTCTTGAATAACTCGGCGCGCTGGCGCCAGGGCAGGCTCGACGCGAACATCTGGTCGGTGTCGGTGTTGATGCCGAGATGGCCGGCGGCGTACCACCCGGCGAAAATAGCAAGGAAGGCACTTACCAGAACGACAAGCAAAGCGTTGCGTCGGCAAAAATCCACCAAGTCGACGAGCAAGCGCTGAAATGTCATCGCGGATCGAGGCGGGAATGCATTGCGGTCGATGGGCAGCCGGCTCGGCCCAGGCAGTTGGTTTGGACCGCCGGTACCGGGATATACCCCGCACCTGCGTCGGCGCGCGGGTGATAGTCGGTTTGCGCCGGCTGTGCTACTGCAAAATGCCGCCCGATAGTTCCGCGGTCTTCCGACTAAGGCTGACGAGCAGTCCCGGACCGCCACCATCGGAGAGGACAGACCGTATCTCGGACCGCTGGGCTGCTACACGGCTGATCGAACCTTCCGCCAGCACGTCGACGACGCGCCATCCGCCAGCGATCTGCCTCATCACATAGGCCAGCACATGCGCCTGCCCGGAGGCTGTGACGATTTGGGTCTTCACGATCCGATCATCGCCGATGGTCGCGACACCGGGCAGGACCTCGAAACGCTCGCCCGAGTAATCGTCGAAATTGGATACGTAGGACGCGATGGTATAGCGCCGAAAAGCGTCCCCCAGGGCCGCCTGTTGGTCCGGCGGTAGCACGGCCCAGCGCGGTCCGACGACCTGCCGGACAATCACTTCCAGGTCGAAGGTCCCGCTGATCACCGGCGCAATTCTATCATACCGCTGACGGAACGGCGTTCCTTTGCCGGCTTTCATGATCTCGATCAAGCCGGTATGGAGCAGTTCGATCGGCGCCGTCATCTCGGAGCCGATGGCCGATGAACTCGCTCCGAGAAGAGCGGCGGTCAAAAAGAGCGCGTGCCGCAGAACGGTGCGGCGATCGGGGGCAGCGAACGGCATCGAGCATTTCCTCAGTTGCCAAATGAGCGGTCGGCGCGCAGTTTAATCGGCGGAAAGCGAAAAAACGGTGAGCGCTCCAAATTCGCGGCTCGCATTCTGGTGCCGAGCCACGTGGGCGTTGAGGGAACGCGAATCGCTTGGATGTCTTACCTCCAGCAGAAAGCCCGGCAGCGGCGAGCCACACAAAAAAGTAAAATGCGGTGGAATAAACCGGTCGGGCGAGGGTCGTAGTATCTGATGGAGGAAGGTGACCCGACAGCAGATGCCTTCGAACGAACCCATCGCCGCGGACAGGGACAAAGTCCGCCTGCTGTCTGGCTTGCCACCAGCCGAGACACAGAGATGGACGTGCCGGCGCAAGGCCGCGGTCGTCGCCGCGATCCGTGGCGGGGTGCTGAGTTCGCGGGAAGCCTGCGAACGTTACGAGCTCTCTCTCGAAGAACTCGCCGCTTGGGAGGCGGCACTCGACCGGGACGGGATCCCAGGTCTGCGCGTCACGCGCCTACAAATTTACCGCGGCTCTCGGCTGGGAAAACGCTGAAGGGCATATTCCCGGTTCCCACGGGAATATCCGGGAAAAAATCGCATCCGGGTCCTATTCCAAACCAAAAAACTATAGCAATATCAGATACGTAAGTCTCGAACCTCGTGACTCTGGTACACCGTAACCGGGAATATTTGACGATATTTTGACGCTGAAACCGGGTAATACCGCCCCCGCCCCGCACCGGCGCACGCCACTCCAGTCACGAAGAGCGGCATACAATTCGATTTTGATCGGAGTATGGCGAGGTTCATGGGTCGGCGAAGGCCGGCATGACCTCGCGGGCGAAGCGGCGCAGGCTCTCGCGGCCGCGGGCACCGCCGCCCGAGCCGCCGCCATTGATCAGGACATAGCCGACACCCGCGTGGCGCAGCTCGTCGAGCCTCTCGGCGATCTCGTCGGGCGTCCCGTACATGGCGCTGATCTCGTTGACCGCCCGCGGGTCGCCGGTGGCGCGGTCCGGCCCGCCATGGACCGTGCCGTCGGGGCGGGTCGCGAGCTTCAGCTGGCGCATCCGGTTCTGTAGGCGGCGCTCCATCGCCGCTTCCCGTTGCGCCGCATTTTCGGCGACGAAAAATGTGCGGGTCACCCCGATCTGCATCGGATCGAAATGCCGGCCATGAGCCTCGACCTCGGCTTTGTAGACCGCGATGTTCCAGGCGACGTCCTTCGGCGAGGCGTACTGGCCGAGCAGCAGGTTGAACCCCTGCGCCGCAACCCGGCGGATCGAATTCTCGCCGCCTGCCCCCATCCAGATCGGCGGGTACGGTCGCTGTGCGGTCGGCGGCTCGACGACGATCTTGTC
>JAFAHQ010000147.1 GCA_019237135.1 Alphaproteobacteria bacterium | reverse complement strand
CCCGCCCCGCGGTTGGGAGATGTCGCCGACGAGGAGGCCAGGCCAGTCGGCTGCCGCCGGCAGCCTCTGCGCTAGGCGCTCAAGCAGCGCGATCAGCACCGGGTGACCCCATGCGCGGTTGCGTGACGGGCGCATGACCTGCCAGTTGGGTCCGTCGGCGGGCAGTGCTACGGCGCCTTCCAGACAGCCCCGCTCATAGGCGCCGATCGCCTCTGGAGGTCCGGCGATCGGCGTGCTCTCGCGCCCGAAAATGCGCTGGGCCGCGTCCGCTGGCAGATGCGCGAGCACGGCTACGCGGTGAGCCGCCTCCTCGGCGGCAGTGTCCTGCGCGAGAACGTCGCCGCAGTCAGCCCCAAACGCGAGAAGCCACGCACAGAATGCGGCCGCGCGCCTCAGCTCGCCGGCCACTCGAAGTGCGCGGTTAAAAGTCGAGGTCCGCATAATGCTCCGGCGGTGGAACGCCAGGCACGTGATCGGCGAGGATCGGCCGGAAGCTCGGACGCGACTTGATCCGCGCGTACCATTCCTTGGCCGGTTCGTGGGCATCCCAAGGCACGTCGCCGAGATAGTCGAGGCTCGACAGCTGTGCTGCGGCCGTGATGTCGGCGATCGAGAAATGGTCACCCGCCAGCCATCGCCGGCGCTCGACTAGATACCCGATATAGTCGAGGTGGTGCGGAAGGTTGGCGTGCCCGGCGCGAATCGCCTGCGAATTCGGCTGTCCTTGGCCGAGATAGCGCTTCATCAGCTTCTCACCGAGCAAATTCTCGGTCACCTCGAAGTTCATCTTGATATCGAACCAAGCGGTCAGGCGTCGCACTTCGGCTCGGTCGACCGGGTTGATGCCAATCAGCATTTTCTCGCGATAGACCTCGTCGAGATATTCGATAATGGCGCCGGTATCAGAGAGCACAGTCCCGTCCGGCTCGATCAGGACCGGTACTTCGCCCGCCGGGTTGAGGGCGAGGAACTCTGGCCGCCTTTCCCAGACTTTCTCGGTCTTCAGCGTGAAATCGAGGTTCTTCTCCTTCAGCACGATGCGGACCTTGCGCGAGAAGGGAGAGAGCCAGAGTTGATAGAGGACGCGCATGCGGTGGATTGTAACGATCACCGCGGCGTGTGAACACGCCCGACGGCGCTGGGGACAGCTTCACCGTGGCAACTCGGAGCGTCGAATTCCTCTCAGGGTCGCGGAGGGGCGAATCGGACCGATTCGACGCGGCTAACCCTGCGCGTGGAGCACCTTGCCGCCGGCCTGCACTGGCTTGGCGGCGATCAGCACAAAGGCGATGACGCAGGGCACCGTGCCGCGATTGATCCAATTGTGGATCGTGCCGCGCTGGACCAGCACATCGCCGGCCTTGAGGTGGACGGTCGAACCGTCAAGCTCCATGTCGATCTCGCCCGACATCACCACAGCGTAATCAATCGAATCAGTGCGGTGGTTTCTGGGGCTGGCTCCCGGAGCGAGCTCGAGGACGCGGAAGACGGTGCCGTTTTCAAGCGTCGTGCCGGTCTTGCGCAACCCTGCATCCTCGTTGCCGGTGTTGTCGACGGGAAAGCTTTCGCTCGTCCAGACGACGCAAGAGGTTGCGCCCGGGCGCGACGAGACGAGGTTCCGCGCGACCTCGTCGATTTTGACGATGGCGCGGCCGGAAGCGTCGTGGCCGGTTACGACGCGGCGGAACTGCAGGGCCATGACTAACTCCTTCTTGGCTGATGCGGGCATATCCTGCGAGCAACATACAAAATGTTTGGCGTCTTTCGAAAAGTTCGGGCAAACCGAGGCCGTGCAGTTGCGCGTCCGCTCGATCACATATCTCGCAGAAGCGATCAACGGGTACGAACTCGTCGATCCGCGCGGCCGCGACCTGCCGCGGTTTGCCGCCGGTGCCCACATCGACTTGCGGCTCGGCGAACTGGTGCGGCAGTACTCGCTGTGTAACGATCCAGCGGAGCGCCGGCGCTATTGCATCGCTGTGCTGCGCGAAGACGAGAGCCGCGGCGGCTCTCGCTATCTGCACGACACCGTTCGGGTCGGGGACCTCATCGAGGTCTCGGTGCCGCGCAACAACTTCCCGCTCGACGCTGCAGCCGAGCGACACCTTCTGATCGCCGGAGGGATCGGCATCGCCCCGATCGTGTCGATGATCGCGGAACTGCGGCGCCGCCGCACCGACTTTCAACTCCATTACTGCGCGCCTTCGGCTGCGAGGACGGCTTTCCGTGACGATCTGGCGCCGCTCGCCGCCGAGGGGCGCCTCCACCTCCATTACGATGGCGGGGATCCCGCACGCGGACTCGATATCGCCGCAGCGCTGCGCGATCCCCGACCCGGAACCCATCTCTATTATTGCGGTCCGGTAGGCTTGATGACGGCCGCCGCCGAGGCGGCGAAGGAATGGCCGGCGGGCACAGCGCACTGCGAATATTTCACGACCCAGCCGGCCGAGCTCGCCGCCGAGGATCAGCCGTTCCGCGTCAGGCTCGCGAGACGCGGCGTCGAATACGAAGTCCCAGTCGGCGAGACGATTGTCGGCGTACTCCGCCGTAACGGCATCGCTGTTCCCACCTCCTGTGAGCTCGGCTATTGCGGTGCCTGCCTGACGCGGTACCTCGAGGGCGAGCCCGATCATCGCGATCAGGTATTTAGAGAATATGGTCGTGAGCGCTATGTGCTGATCTGCTGCGCCCGCTCGAAGACGCCTATCCTGCATCTCGATCTATAAGGAGCTACCGGTCAGGTGCCGTTGCTCGGCCGGTCGATAAACCATCGACTACACAGCGATTAACCATAAAATATCTATTACAGGGTGCGTAGGAAGTTGCATCCGACCCGACTTACTCCGATTTTCTTCTGCTGCGGGGAGCGGCCTGCGCGGTGGCATCATCGGACAGATCGCGGCGGGCGCCCACCGACACGTTGTTGATAAGAACGTATCCACGTCGATACCGCCCGACACTTCGAGGCGGCGTCGCGCAGAACTAAGAACCGACGTCCAGAGGCAGCGATGGTGCCCAGGGGCGGAATTGAACCACCGACACACGGATTTTCAGTCCGTTGCTCTACCAACTGAGCTACCTGGGCGACCTGGTGGGGCGCGCTTATAGAGGAATTTCCGTATTCCTGTCCAGCTTGGCGGCATCTCGGCTGCCTTTCCAACTGGGCCGGCTGATCGACCCGCCCGTGGGCGGGAAGGCACAAGCTCGCCGTACAGCGACGGCCCCAGCCCAGCGGCAGATTTCCGCTTGACTTTGTTCATGTTATGTTCTATAGCTAACTCCATCAAATAAAACTCAAACGCGAGCGATTTCGGGATCTCACTCGGGGTCGTGCTGTTGAGAGTAGGCCCGAGGGAGGTCGGCCCCAACGGTCCACCGAGCCGCGCTGATTAGCCGTCGCAGGTCTCTCCGTGGGTCGTGCTGCTTATTCATGGCTACTGGAAAGATTACTGGAGGAATTTGGTGTGACATCTCGCAGCAGCGTACCTTCAAAAGATCGATATCCGGGCGCCCTTGGCTCAGACACGATCGATGTGTTTCCAAGCGCGATCAGGGGCTTTCTCAAAGAACACCGCCCGTCGCGCATGCCGTTCTTCCGACGTTTGGCTAAATTGCCGTTCTCGGTCGCGAGCGATCCCACATTGCTCGGCCAGATCCACCTAATCTACCAATCGGCCATGCACGCCACCCGGGCAGCGGTTTATTACTTGCCTCATCTTGATAGCCCTGCGCTGCGTAAACGCAAGCTGCGGATCCTAATCGACGACGATGGTCTGCCAGAGGGTGACACGCACCATTATCAACTGACCCGGGCCTTCCTCAATATTGGAGCGAAATCGATTCTTGCGGACGAGGAGTTTGGCGATCCCGAGGAATTGTGCGGTCATCTCGATGCCGAAACGTTGCGATTTGTGCGACTGACCCGAGAACTATATGGGCGATCGCTTGGTCCCTGGTGCGCGATCGAGGTGCTGTCGGTCGACTGGATGCGAGCCCTCGCCGAGGCAATTTCGGTGCATTTCCCAGAGTTCACCAATGAGCCCTATTTCCGGGAGTGTTTCTCACAACGCGTCGAAGAGCGGCATGCAGATGAGTCGCTCGCAGTCACCCAAATTGTTCTTAAGGGGCGGCCGGACCTGCTATCCGAAACACTGCGGGACGCTCGGATGATGGTCGAGGCGCTCGACGGTGTATGGGCTCACTTGGACAGGATTGTCCGAAATGCTTGTCGCCGGGCTCGGAACAATGGTGCACTCCGATATCCCGAAAAGAGTCCTCCGATCAACCGATAAACCCATACGAGCGAACGATAACGCCGAACTCGGTGCCATCGTTGCAGCTCGGTGTGCAAACCCTGGTCGCCGATCGGTCGAACGGCGGTCTCGAGACCACAACGGGTCTCTTGTCGGCTCCAACTGATGCGCTGCCGCCGAGGCTGCCGAGAAATGAAGATCAATCCAATGATTCCACGGGCCGAATTGGTTGTCGGATGGTTGACCATGTATGTTGTCGGAACTGAGCTTTTTGTATTTTCTCCTTTACTACCCACGCTTGCCGTCAATTACGATGTTTCCTCGAACGCGGCGGGATTGTGTGTGACGACCTTCTCCCTCGCCTACATGATCAGTGCCCCTCTATTGGGTCACGTCTCGGACCGGCTCGGAAAACGGCAAGTGCTGATTTGCTGCTTGCTCGCGTTTGGCACAGCGAACCTACTCACTGCCTCAGCTGCAAACTTTCCATGGCTGCTGGCTCTGAGGTTAATTGCCGGCGCTGCCGCAGCAGGAGTGTCGCCGTCAATCTATGCATTGGTCGGTGATGCCGCCCCGCCGGATCGCCGCGCCACTTGGTTGGCGCTGACGGTCTCGGGGCTCCTGGTATCCCTCGCCCTCGGTGCCTCTCCCGCTGCGCTCGTTGGTGCAACTTTTGGCCGCGCCGCCATCTTCTTCGCTCTCGCGCTCTTTAGCTTGGCTCTGGTAGCACTGAACTGCTCGGTCTGGCCGAGCGAGTGCCGCCATGGAGGGGCGGCCCGCCGACCACGTGATCGCCTCGCCGTAGCATCCTTGACGTGTCGCTTGATGCCGATGATCGCATGGAGCACCGGCCTCTATGGCGTATATACGTATCTTGGAGTCGGACTCACCGCATTCGGTTTTTCGAAATCGCAAGTTGCCAGAGTGGTCATGGTTTATGGATGCGGAGCGATCGCCGGGACTCTGATTGGCGGGCGTCTGGCCGATCGGCTCGGAGCAAAATACACGGCTGGGGTGAGCCTCGCTGGTCTTTGCATCTGCTTCCTTTTGCTGCTGCTGGCGCTTCGTGCTGGTGTGCTCGTCGACCTCGCCGTGGGATTGAGCGCAACAGTGGCGCAGTTATTCTTCCCTGCCCAGCAATCCGGTCTTGCCAACGACTTTCCGGTCAGACGTGGCGCAGTGCTTGCCTGGAACAACAGCGCGCTTTTCCTGGGAATCTCGCTCGGGTCCCTTATTGGAGGGGAGGCCGTCGCCATAGGCAGCTTCGACATGACATTGATTGTCTGCGCCGCCATGGCTCTGACCGGCTGTATAATAAACTGGATCGTCGTGCCGGGCCCGACCCTGGTCCTGACCAATCGGCTTGGGTGCCCGAAATAGCGGCAGTTACCCGCCTTTACCGCGAATTCGCGCCGCCTGCGGAGAAAATCAGACGTTGAAGTTTTTCTTCGATCAGATTAGGCCCCATATAATGTAAGGACAGATTTCTGACGATAATTGGACGTTATGTTGACGAACCTATAGTTAAGATTTGAGTGACAGCTAACGACAGCTAACGGTGGGCCCTAACGAGGGTGGAACAGCTTCTGCACGGCGAAAGAGTGCGGCGGCGCGCGCATCGCAACTTTGCAGCGGGGCTGTCGCCACAAAACCGATCTAGGCTGGAGCTTTGCGGGATTGGTGGCGGCCCGGACAAGCCCGCGCGAAGACACAGCGTAGGTCGCCGATCACGAGTTCGAAGCCGATCGAGAGCGCTCATAAGCCCGTTACCCTACCGATTTCGGCCTCTCGCAACATCGTCGGTCTCGCCGGCATGAGAGGCGAGCGAGCTGGATACGACGGACACGCGGAAACCGCTGCAAACCGATCGGCCCCCAAGTGTCTCGGGTTAGCTATCGGGGCGGCGGTGGAGGAGGCATTGCGCCAGGACCGTTTGCTCTTTGCGTTCCAGCC
>JAFAHQ010000224.1 GCA_019237135.1 Alphaproteobacteria bacterium | reverse complement strand
TCGAGGTCTTTGCCACCTGGGCCGACTACAAGAAGGCCGGACCGCTGCTCTTCTCGCTGGATCACCGCGGAACGCGCAACGGCGATCCGCTGCACCTTTTCTTCTCGAATGTGGCCGTCAAGCTGGTGGGGTCAAACACCTGGACGGACGCGCAATAAGGGGCCATCCGCGCAACGGCAAAGGGCCCGACGGTTGACCGATGCCGATATTGGAGCGAGCCATCATCAATTCAGCTGCAGGCGGAATGTCTCTCGGAAGATCCGCTCCCCGGTCGGCGTGATCGCGACCGCTCGCGTCTCATCGATGCGGCGGATCCAGCCCTTCTCAAAGGCATAAGCGCACATAGCCGCGCCGATTTTGCCGGCAATGTGATGACGGCGCTCGCTCCAATCGAGGCACGGCCGGCATAGGATGCGAGCCGAGGGCTTGCGGCTGCGAAGAGTTAAGCCATCGATCTCGATTCCGAGCCGGGCGAAAAATTTGACGCCCTCCTCGGTAACTAATCCGCCATCGCTCGTGAGCTCCAAATATCCATGTTCGATCAGCGCGTCGGCGAGTGCCACGCCAAGGCGGCCCGCGAGATGATCGTAACAAGTCCGCGCCAGACGTAATGCCGCATCCCTTGGTCCGACGACAAGCGGCGACCTTGTTGCGCCCGGTCCTGAGGCCACCTGCATGATGGTTTCGAGCATCTGGGCGACAATGGGTGAAGCGAGGCGATGGTACCGGTGCCGGCCTTGCTTCTCGACGCTCACAAGGCCAGCCGTCGCCATGCGTGAAATGTGACCGCTGGCCGTCTGAGGTGTGACTCCTGCAACTCGAGCCAACTCGGATGCCGTCAACGCGCGTCCATCCATCAGGGCGCGCAGCATGCCGGCGCGAGCAAGATCCCCCGCCAGCGCGGCGACTTCAGCAAAGGTTGCCAGGTTGCTCATCGCATTCAAACCTCTCCTCGGAAGCCAGCCATTCTACACTGATCGCAATCTGATCGATTCGGTATCGGCCGAACCATCCCGATACCGTCGCGCGGCGAATTCTCCGCATGAAGGCAGTCCGGCGAGCAATCCCGACAACAGTTGGTCGCGCGCCGCTGGCGATGGTACGGAGCTGGTCTAGGCGAAGCGCGACGCGCCGGCGGCTGCGCGATCTCGACGCGCGCGCTCTCGACGATATCGGCATGACCGAATGCCAGCGTCGGCGCGAGTGCGCGAGATGGTTTTGGCAGGGCGGCGGCCAGTACGCAGTGGCCGCGAAGCCAAAAATCTTCTTCGGATGGCAAGTCGTGGGCGGAGCGTTTCTACTGGCCGTCTTCGGCTGGGGCCTCGGCTTTTATGGACCGCCAATCTATCTGCACGCGGTTTGCCATGTCCGCGGCTGGTCGGTGGCATTGGTCTCGGGGGCAGTCACCGTTCATTATTTGGCTGGCGGGATCGTCGTAGCAAACATGCCATTCCTCTACCGCCGGCTCGGTGTACCAACCGTGACAAAAGCTGGTGCCGTTTTAATCGGTCTCGGCATCACCGGCTGGGCAGTTGCGCAACAGCCGTGGCAATTATTCGCCGCGACGCTACTCAGCGGCGCTGGCTGGGCGGCGATGGGCGCGGCGGCAGTCAATGCTATTGTCGTCCCCTGGTTCGTCCGGACGCGACCGGCCGCGCTGTCGGCAGCCTATAATGGCTCCAGCATTGGGGGCGTGATCTTCTCGCCGATGTGGGTTGCGGCGATTGACAAACTGGGCTTCCCGGCCGCGGCGGCAACGATCGGCACGGTGACCGCAGTGTCGGTCTGGTTACTTGCCGATACCTTTTTCAGCAGAACGCCAGAGCAGCGAGGGTTAATGCCCGATGGCGGCGGGAACACGGAGCCCTTGGCGCCGGCTTTGGCGGTGCCATCGCCATCACTCGATCGCGGGATGTTGTGGCGAAACCCGAAATTCCTGACCCTTGCTGCGGGCATGGCACTGGGTCTATTCGCCCAAATCGGATTGTTGGCGCATCTTTTTTCGCTGCTGGTACCTGCGCTCGGCGCGCAGAACGCGGGCCTCGCGATCGGTGGAGCAACGGCAGCTGCCATCATCGGGCGTACTCTGGTTAGCGGGATGATCGGCCGCCAGAGGGACAGACGGCTTTGTGCCTGCGCCAGCTATCTGGTGCAAATCGGCGGCTCGACGTTGTTCCTTATGGCGGGCGGAACCAGTGTTCCACTGCTGCTAATCGGCGTAGTCCTGTTCGGTGCCGGCATAGGGAACGCAACGTCGCTCCCGCCCTTGATTGCGCAGTCGGAATTCAGCGAGGAGGATGTCGGCCGGGTCGTGCCGCTGACAATCGCTGTCGCGCAAGCCTGCTATGCCTTTGCCCCCGCCGTTTTTGCTCTCGCCCGCGAGTTGACCCCGGCCACAGGCGCCGAAGGGTTCGCGCCATATGTGTTCAGCGCAGCAGCTTTGATTCAGGGTTTGGCGATAGTGGCGTTGTTGGCAGGCCGGCGTGGTCCCTTCGTCACCCGATCCGGACAACCACCGGAGACCCGATGGATGGTTCCTTAGGGCAATCCTCCGCCTTCCCTCATCCCAGAGAAGCGGCAGCACGGAAGGCCGCCATCGGGGGCGACGATCCACCAGTTCAGGTCGACCCGAGCGGCCGTGCTGGAACTGCCTACTCGATCACCGCGTCGACGCGGTCTTCCGGGAGGACATTCGCGAGAGAGCGGGGCTTGTGTGTACTTTCGTCGGTTCGCTACCTAACGTTGGCTCTATGACCGTGAGAAGCGGATGCCCGCCATGCCTGCTAGCCGTCGGGACCTCCTTGGGCTCTCCGCCCTTGCGGCCTCGGCCTTGGCCCTTCCGGCTTTTGCGGACACGAGGCCGTTGGAACCGATGCGCCTGCTGATCCTGGGCGGCACGGGCTTCATCGGCCCGTACCAGGTCCGCTACGCGCTGACCCGGGGGCACCACGTCACCATCTTCAACCGCGGCCGGCAGAAGGAGGCGTGGCCCGGCCCAGTGGAGGAGTTGATCGGCGACCGCAACGGCGATCTCAAGGCTTTGGAGGGTGGCGACTGGGACGTCTGCATCGACAATCCGACGTCGCTGCCGGCCTGGGTGCGCGACGCCGCCCGCGTGCTGAAGGGCCATGTCGGCCAGTACGTCTTCATCTCGACCATTTCGGTATATGCCGCCAACGACAAGCC
>JAFAHQ010000109.1 GCA_019237135.1 Alphaproteobacteria bacterium | reverse complement strand
GCCGCGGCGATCACCCGCAGCTCGTATCCCGTCGCGAGATTGGCGGGAGCAGCACCCAGCCAACCGGCGATCAACACGCCGCTGAAGCCGGCAGCAAGGCCGCTCAGCACATAGACCGAGACCACGACCCGAGGAACGCGGACACCGGTCAAGGCGGCCGCTTGCGCGTTGCCGCCGACGGCGTAGAGATGCCGGCCCCAAACGAGGTGGCGCAGCGCCAGCGCCATCAGGACGGCGAGCACGAGGAGATAGACGAGCTGCGTCGGCAGGCCGAGCACGGCGCCGTTGGCGAAGCCGGTGAATGCGGCGACATCGGGCCCTGTCGGATATTGCGCGCGGCCTTGCGTCAGGACGTAGGTCATGCCGCGGGCGACCGAGAGCATGCCGAGCGTCGTGACGAAGGGTGAGAGGCGGACGCGCGCAACGAACAGGCCGTTGACAACACCGATCAGCGCCGCGAGCGCCAGGGCCAGGAGCAACGCGAGTGCCGCCGTGGCGCCCGGCACCTGCGCCGCCGCTGTCGTCGACAAGGAGCGCATCAGCATCATCGTCACGACGGCGCTCAGCGCGCAGACCGAGCCGACCGACAGGTCGATGCCGCCGCTGATGATGACCAGGGTCTCACCCAGCGACATCAGCGCGATAAAGCTGAAGTTCTTCGAGATGTTGAGGAGATTCCGCGGCGTCAGGAAGACCGGAGCCAAGAGCCAAATGACAACGATCAGGACCGCGAAGGCGACTGCGACATAGGTGGTCTGGGTCTGCGGCATGCCGCGGCGCCACCGTGCGGGCCGCGGGCGGGCGGACAGCACTCCGGGTTCCAAGGCGCCGCCCATCAGGCCCGCTCGACGGCACCAGTTATCAGCGCCGTTACCTCCTCGGGCGAGGTAGCACCGACCGGTTTGTCTGCAACCTTCTGGCCGCGGCGCAGGACGGTGATCCTGTCGGCGACCGCGAAGATGTGCGGCATGGCATGGCTGATGAAGATGACCGACTGGCCGTGGTCGCGCATCCGGCGCATCAGGTCGAGAACCTCGGTCACCTGCCGCACCGAGATCGACGCCGTAGGCTCGTCGAGCAGAACGAGCTTGGCCTCGGCGAGCCGCGTGCGCGCGATCGCTACGGCCTGGCGCTGGCCCCCCGAGAGTGTGCCCACCAGAGCCTCGGGCCGCGTCTCCGATTTGAGGTCGGCGAAGAGCTGCGCGGCGCGGCGGGCCATCGTGGCATGGTCCATGATGCTGAGGCCCGCGACCCGCCTCCGCAGCTCGTGGCCGAGAAAGACGTTGGCGGCGCCCGACAGATTGTCGGCGAGCGCCAGATCCTGATAGACCACCTCGATGCCGGCGTTACGCGCATCCTCCGGCCCGCGAAAGCGCACTTGGCACCCGTCGAAATGCATGGTGCCGTGGGTCGGCGGGAAATTCCCGGCGATGATCTTGACCAGGGTCGATTTGCCGGCGCCGTTGTCGCCGATCAGCCCGACGATCTCGCCAGGCGCTACCGTGTAGTCGACCTCGGCGAGCGCGCGAATGGCGCCGTACTCCATGCCGATGCCGCGCAGCTCCAGAAGGGCCATCACAAGAGCTTAACGTCGCGCCGTCCGGGCGAGCAACGGAGCCCCGTTGCGTTGTTTTTCCCTCCCTGAGGGCAGTGCAGATTACGTTGATACCCCGAGTCGAATTCGTTGTTCTGCGACGTCCGAATTTGCGGTCTAGCAGATTGATCTAGCGTGCCGTTCGCGATGGGAAACCGGGCGTTTTGGGTGTGCAATCGCGATTTTCGTTGTTTTTATCCCGGACATGCCTCGGGCGCTGCACAGGAATGAACAAACTGCACGACGAGCGGCATGAAAAATACCGGAACCGTTATCGATAACGGCATCATTCGCCCATCGTCGGTGACCAAGAGGTCGACCTTGCGCGGCGCGCTGTCGGGATCGCCGTCTTCGCTCGTCTCGCCTTTGAACCCGGCAATTGGGCGCAAGGTCAGCTCGACCCGAAGGGTCCCCTCGCTGGCATCCTTTTTCGGCAGGATATGGCCGAGGATGTCGAAACGACGCGCGCCGTCATAGACCGGGATCGTAAAGGAACCGTCGGCAGAGTGGCGCGGCGCGCGCAACGCACCGCGGACACGCTCGAGCGCCGTCATCGGATCGACTGTGTCGCTGCGGAATTTCTCGGCGAGAGGCGGCTTGCGGCTGGTGTCTTCCGGGCCGCGCTCCGCAATCACCGCTCCGCCGCGAGGGACAAAATGCATGCTGATGCGTCTGTCGCGACGCTTCCGCAAATCGTAAGTGGCGTCGTAATGCGACGGTTCGGCCGGCCGGTCGGCAACGAGCCGCCCCTCGGCAAGAGCGGTTCCGCGAAATTTCGACATTAGGGCTGGCAGACCCGTGGTCCGGATCTCGATTTCGTCGCGATATGCGGCGGCGCCGTCGTGCAGCTTCAGGCGGATCTCGGCCGCGGGAAGGCCCGCCCAATAAGCGGTGTAAACCGCGACGATATCATCGGCGCGGGCGCTGGTCGCAAGCAACAGCAGCGTGGCCGCAACCAGGCAGGCGAGCCGATATGGGCGCCGCGATCCCGTGGTGCGGTTAATCGGCAACGCCGATGAGACCTGTCGTCAGTGTGACGCTGGGACGTAATGCCAGGTCGCACCGTCCCAAACGATCTTCTCGCCACCGGGAAAGTGCAGCTCCATAGTGCCTTCCTTCGACCGGGTGCGCCGCACTTTTCCGGCCCCTTCCAAATGCTCGGCCTCCCAGCGGTCGCTCAACGCAAGTCCGATGCGGCCGGGGCTCAGCCCGTCCTTTTGCAGCGCAATCGCGTCTTCGAGCAGTTCGTGCACAATGCTCATGTCGGGATTCCCCGCCCTGTTCCTAGGGCTGCGGCTAAGAGACGAGCTCTGCTACCGTGTCGTCGGGCAGCCGGCCCTGCGCCCGATATTGTCCGATTTTCTCCATCAACGGAGCGTCCGATACGGCGTAGAGGATTGCATCGTTGTGACTCCGATTGATATGGCGCCGCCACGCGAAGCTGGGTACGACAAAAATGTCGTTGGTTTGCCAATCGAGGCTCTTCCCGGCGATCTCGGTCATGGCCTCGCCCTCGATCGCGATGTAGAGGGTGCTCGCGGTTTCTCGCTTGAAACGCGTCGCCTCGCCGGGTCTCAAGAGCTGCGCCCGGTAGTCGAGAGTCGGAAAGACCGAAGCCCCGGTCGCCGGATTGATGAACCGCAGAGCGACCGCCTCATAGGGATCGCCCTCCTCTCGGCGTAGCCCGGCCAGCGCGTGACTGACATCCGCTCCGCGGTAGTGAAACATTGGCGACGTCTCTTTTCCGAAACCGCGCCGATGCGCCACAAAACTCGGCACCAAACCGCCTCGGCCGTAGAGCTTGCGCGAGTACGAACCGGAGAACGTCACGGCTTGAGCCCGGGAATTGCCCTGCGTTCCACCTGGATATTTCTCGTCCAGCCACACACAGTCGAGAAACTCCATCAACGGGAAATCGAGGACATCGATCCAGACAACCGGCTTCGCGCCGTCATTGCCGTGGTCGTGCCACGTGCCGTTCGGGGTCAGGATCAGGTCGCCGCGCGCCGCCTCGCACCGTTCGCCTTCGATCGTGGTGTAGCCGCCATGCTCCGACAGGATGGTCCGGCTGGCGTTTGGGGTGTGGATATGGACTGGTGCTACGTCGCCCGGATTGTAGATCGACATCGCGCACTGCATCGTGCTGGTGACCTGCAACCGCCCGCCAAGCCCCGGATTGGTCAGCAGAAACTGCTGACGCTCGGCGAATTCGATCGGCGAGACGTCCGCACCGCGCGCGATCCCGGCGATTTTGTCGAGATAGGGCGAGATTTCACTCCAGC
>JAFAHQ010000094.1 GCA_019237135.1 Alphaproteobacteria bacterium | reverse complement strand
AGGATGATCTCCAGAAGTTCGTAGTCGGGGAGGTTTTCGGCCCCGGCGTCGATCAGCCGCTGGCGCAGCCTTTCGCGATGACCAAAGTAATGCGGCGTCGGATCGGCACCTTCGGCGAGCTGTTTTGGCTTGCGCCGGTGCCTTGGCTTGATCATCGCGCGGGATCCGGGTTGCGGCGGGCGCGCAGTCGGGCCAGCGCCGCACCTGCCATGCGCGCCGGCTCGTCGCTGTCAAAAGCGCTGACAAAGGCGTCGATGCTGCAAGCGATCGCCTGCTCCGCGGGCAACTCCTCCCAATCGAGGATCAGCGATTTTTGCAGCCGGACCGCACGCCGGCCGGCGGCGAGGATCGGCAGCACGAGCTCCCCGACCGCGTCGTCGAGTGCCTCGAGCGGTGCCACCGTGTCGACCAAACCCCAATCGAGTGCGGTGGCGGCATCGATCGTCTCACCGGTCAACAGCAGCCGGCGGGCGCGGCCCTGGCCGATCAGCCCCGCCAGCAACGCCGCCTCGACCACCGAGGGAATACCGATCGCGACCTCGGGCATACCGAAATGAGAGCGGTCGCTGGCGACGCGCAGATCGCAGGCGGCGGCGAGTTCGAGACCCGCCCCCAGCGCATAGCCGTCGATCCGCGCGATGACCGGGACCGGCAAATGACGGAAAGCCGCACAGCAGTGGTGCACCAGCGTGATGAAACGGCGAGCCCTGGTGTGATCGAGAGCGGCAATCTCGGCGATGTCGGCGCCGCCAACAAAAGCACGGCCGCCGGCGCCGCTCAATACCGCGACCCGCAAGTCGGGATCGCCCGCGACCACCGCCATCGTCGCGACAATATCCTCCATCAGCGCCGAATTGAGGCTGTTGAGCTTTAGGGGATTGTCGATCGTCAGCCGTGCGATACGGCCGCATTCCGCCCGCTCCTCATATTCGACACGCAAGCGGTTGGTGCTCATGCCGGGCATACCGACGGGTCCGGCCGCAGCGGTTTGAGCGCGGCCCGGGCGAGCTGCAGGCAGCCGACGCTGCCAACCACCGCCACCGTTGCGCGAGCGCTGATCCCCGCCCCCACCACATCCATCGCTCTCTGATACTCGTAGCGTCCATCGATGCCAATGGCGCTTTCATTCCGGCTGCCGCATACTGCGAAAATTGTTTTTGCAGGAGGCGAGCCTTGGACACGATCGAGAACCCGCGGCAGCTGCGCGAACTCTATGGCGAGCCGATGGAACGGTCGGTCAAAAAGCAACTGACCCGGCTCGATCGGCATTGCCGTAATTTCATCGCGCTGTCGCCGTTTTTGGTGATTGCGTCATCCGACCCGGCGGGGCGCTGCGACGCCTCGCCCAAGGGCGACGCCCCCGGCTTTGTCCGGGTCATCGATGACACCACGCTCTTGATCCCCGATCGGCTCGGCAACAACCGCGTCGACACGCTCGGCAATCTTCTGACGCGGCCCGGGGTCGGGCTGATCTTTTTCGTACCGGGGATCAACGAAACCCTGCGGGTCAACGGCCGGGCGCAGGTGACGACCGATCCCGAATTGCTCCAGCCGCTGGCGGTCAACGGCAAGATGCCGAGGAGCGGGATCTTGATCGCCGCCGAGGAGATTTATTTCCACTGCGGCAAAGCGCTGATCCGTTCCGATTTGTGGAACCCCGAAAAGCGCGCAGCGCGCGGCAGCTGGCCATCATTGGGACGCATCATCGCCGAGCAGGTGGGCGGCATGGATCCCGACGAAGCCGAGCGCCAAACCGCCGAAAGCTACCGCACCCGGCTGTATTGATCGCCCGAAGCCGACTCACGTTCGTCTTGCCCGGACGTGGTCCGGACCCACGGCTATCCGGTTCAGCGAATGCAACAATGCGAGATTGAGCGCGATAAGCCTGTGGGCCACTCTAAGGCGTCTTGCCCGGCCTTGAGCCGGGCATCCACGTCTTGAAAGCCATGACTGCGACCCGTTAGGAAGGATCGGGATAGGGGGTGGCCTCGCGGCTCCCCCCTCCCACACCACCGTGCATACGGATCACGTACACGGCGGTTCATTGGATTATGCCGCCCGGACCATGAGGGAAGGCAGGCCGAGGGCGGTGAAGAAAGCGTTGGGCAGGGCGATATGCATGGCCGGGGTGAGAGCCAGCCGCCACGGGCCGTGACCGCTTCCGGCGGTTCGGGCCGCCAGATCGTGGTCCACGCCGCGACGGCGCAGCTCTTGATACCGCGTGCGCCCGCGCTTCCACTGCTTCCAGGCGACGGCACGCAACCGTCGCCTGATCCACTGGTCCAGATGGCGCAACTCCGACGGCAGCTCACTGAAGCCAAAATATCCCCGCCATCCGATCAGATAGGGGGCGAGGCTTGTGATAATGGCCTCCAGCGAGGCCCCGCCGCGGCGCCGGGTCAGACCACGGACCCGCTCCTTGAACCGGTCCAGCGCCGCCGGCGCGATCCGCCGCTTTGGCACGGGTCCGATCTTGAAGCTGAAGCCCAGGAATTTCCGGCGCTCAGGCTGATCCACTGCGCTCTTGGCCGTATTCACCCGGAGTTTGAGCCGGTGGGTAAGGAAGTGCTCGACGCTGGCCATCACCCGCTCGCCGGCCCGGCGGCTGCGCACATAGATGTTGCAGTCGTCAGCATAGCGCACGAAGCGATGGCCGCGTCGCTCCAATTCCTGATCCAGCACGTCAAGCACCAGATTGGACAGCAAGGGCGAGAGCGGACCCCCCTGCGGGGTTCCTTCGTCGGTCGGCCCGACCAGCCCCTGCGCCAGCACCCCGGCGGTCAGAAAACCGCGGATCAGCCGCAACAGTCGGCGGTCGGACACCCTCTTGGCCACCAGCCCCATCAAGATGTCGTGGTTGACCCGGTCAAAGAATTTTTCCAGGTCAATGTCCACCACCCATCCGTACCCCGCGGCGATGTGCTCCTGTGCCCGTTTCACCGCCTGATGGGCGGAGCGACCGGGACGGAAGCCATAGCTCGCCGCGGAGAATGTCGGGTCCCACTCCGCCTGCAGCTTCTGCAGCACCGCTTGCTGGATGAAGCGATCGAGCACCGTTGGGATGCCGAGGGCGCGAACGCCCCCGCCTGGCTTCGGTATCTCGACGCGCCGCACCGGCTGCGGCCGGTAGCTGCCGTCAAGCAGTTGGGCCTTGATCGCAAGCCAATGGTCTTTGAGGTGAAGCACCAGATCGTCGACGCTCATGTCGTCGGCGCCGGGCGCTCCCTGGTTGCGCCGGACTTGTACCAGCGCTTTCCGCACATTGTCGCGCTCGACAATGGCTTCCATCGACGGTCCCATGGCCGCCGGGCTTTCGATGACGGGGGCCGCCGCCCGGGCTTCGGTCCCTGCGGGGACGGAGGTCCGGGCTTCACCCGTTCCCGCCGGCTCCAAGGCCAGTTCTAACTGGATTTTCTGCCGCATGACCCGTTCGAGACCCGCGCTCCTACTCACCACTTCCAATGTTTGGGCCTTCAGTCGGCTGGCGCCGTTCCTACTACGCCCTCTGCTGACTCCTGCGCCGCGATCACGCACCTTACGATACGCTCAGTCCCGATTTCGGGACACGACGCAGGCCTCCCGAGGTAAGTTCAACCGCCTTCCCCGCGTACCCGTCGGATCTACCGTTCCGGCCCTTGATGGCGATGGACTTCGCGGTTCACGGCCCGCTCGTCCGGCCGGCTCGGCCTCATATCCGCTTTCTGTTTGTCAGGCCGCAGGTTTGCTCCACGCTTCCTTCAGACCCCGCCTCGCGGCGACGCCCTTGCGCTTCGCTAAC
>JAFAHQ010000319.1 GCA_019237135.1 Alphaproteobacteria bacterium | reverse complement strand
GGGCCACACATCAGCGCGGCCCAAGTTTAGGGAGGAAACGCCTAGAAGACGTACGGTAGAACCACAACCGGTGATCGTTACCGCACTGCACAATTTAGAGCATTTCGCCAACATGTCAAGATGCTTTTTGCAAACACATTGGCAATGCTTAAGATTCGCGGCCAAATCAGGCGCTTAGGCCACACTCCACAATGACGAGATGTGCGACGCACAATGGACGCCTGGTGGACGGTGACGCGAATCGGCTGCGCGGCGGACGGCGCGGCCGCCGGAGCGCGATGACGAGGGCCCTCGAGGGTTCCCAGCCCATCGCCCGCGCCTTCTTCTCGAGAATTGTGCTGTCGTGACATCGGGCGGGGCCGACGTCGAGACTTGGCTCGTCGCTGACGTGGGCGCCACCAACGCCCGGTTCGGCTTGGTTTCGCCGAAAAGCGTGGTGCTACACACGCGCACCCTCGCCGTTGCAGATCACCCGACGATCGCCGATGCGATCACCACTTATTTCGGCGAGCGCGGGGCATTGCCGATGCCGCACCAGGGGGCGATCGCGATCGCCTCGGCGATCACCGGCGACCGCGTCGCGATGACCAACCACCCCTGGAGCTTTTCGATATCGGCGCTGAAGTCGCAGTTCGGCTTTCACCGCCTCGAAGTGATCAACGACTTCACCGCTTTGGCGCTGGCCCTGCCGCACCTGGAACCCGAGCACCGGCTGCAGGTCGGAGACGGGACCTCGGCGGCAGGCGCACCGGTCGGCGTGCTCGGCCCAGGATCGGGGCTCGGCGTCTCCGGGTTGATCCCGACCGGGAAGGGCTGGATTGCGCTCGCGGGCGAAGGCGGGCACGCGACGATGGCGCCCGCCAGCGACCGCGAGAGTGCGGTGCTCGATCGCATGCGCCGGCATTTCGACCACGTGTCGGCCGAACGCGTCCTATCGGGCCCCGGGCTGGTCAACCTCTACAACACCTTGACGGGGCTCGACGGTGTGCCGTCCCGCGGCTACACGGCGGCGCAGATCACCGATCCCGAGATCGGCGCCGGCGACCCGGTCTGCGCCGAAGCCACTTCTCTCTTCTGCGCGATGCTCGGAACAATGGCGGGCAATTTGGCGCTGACTCTCGGCGCCCGCGGCGGGGTCTACATCGGCGGCGGGATAGTGCCACGGCTCGGTCAAAGGTTCGCGCAATCGCCGTTTCGCGCGCGCTTCGAAGCCAAAGGCCGGTTCGGCGAATACCTCGCGGCGATCCCGACTTATGTCGTTACCCACCCGTTGCCAGCTTTTCTCGGCTGCGCTGCGGTCCTCGCCAGCTAATCGGTTACTCGGCGCGCCCGGCGAGATGGAGCCCCACGACACCCAGGACGATGAGCGCCAAAGACAGGAGCTTCAAGGCTCCGGCGGTCTCGCCGAACCAGACGATCCCGATTGCTGCCACGCTCGCTGTGCCGACACCAGACCAGACGGCGTAGGCGATCGAGAGATCGATTCCACGCAAGGCGAGCGACAAGAGAGCAAAGCTCGCCGCATAGCAGACGACAACCGCACCCGTCGGACCGATGCGGGTGAAGCCCTCGGATAGCTTCAACGATGTTGTCCCGCAAATCTCCAAAGCAATCGCGGCAGCGAGATAGAGGACGCTCAAAGGGCACCTCCCGATGTGCAGATCACGCAGCACGACTTGCGGGTTGTCCGCGTAATACAATAGCCAGGACCTGGACATGCAGGTGATGTGATGAACGAATCAGTTGAGCGTGGCGTCGCAGCCGGCTCGCACGAGCGGCTGCGGATTCGGGCTGGCGCCTTCTCCGGTACGACAGCCGGATTGGCGCCCGGCAATGTCCAGGCAAATTTAGTGATTTTACCAAAGGCGCTGGCCCACGACTTTCTGCGCTTTGCTCAGGCGAACCCAAAGCCCTGTCCGGTGCTCGCGGTCTCCGAACCCGGTAGCCCGCGCCTGCCAGGTGTAGGTGAAGATCTCGACATCCGCAGCGATCTACCGCGCTATCGCGTCTGGCGCCGCGGCGACCTGGTTGAGGAGCCTTTCGACCTCTTTCATGTCTGGCGCGACGATCTCGTCAGTTTTGCCCTAGGCTGCTCGTTCTCCTTCGAGGAGGCGCTCCTCGAGGAGGGGATCGAATTGCGTCACATCACCTGCGGATCGAATGTCCCAATGTACCGAACCAATATCCACTGTGCTCCGGCCGGTCCTTTCGCCGGTCCGCTGGTCGTCTCGATGCGGCCCCTCAACCCGCGGGACGCGATCCGCGCGATCCAGATCACCTCGCGCTTTCCCTCGGTGCACGGCGCGCCGGTGCATATCGGCCTGCCGGAGACGATCGGCATCGAGGATCTGGCTAAGCCCGATTACGGCGACGCGGTACCGGTAGAGAGCGATGAGCTGCCGGTCTTCTGGGCGTGCGGCGTCACCCCGCAAGCGGTGATCGCCGAGGTCGGGCCCGATTTCTGCATCACCCACGCGCCGGGGTCCATGCTGATCACTGACTTGCTCAATAGCAGGCTGGCGAGTTTGTAGGCGGCTGCCGCCGATGGCCGGCCGGACCGACCCCCATGCGCTTGTAGACCGGATCGAACAGCTGATTCATGTCGACGTCGGGCGCAATATCACCGGGCTTTTCGAGGCCGCTCGCGGCGGACTGCAGAGCGCTGCTTCGGCGCTGGTGAACGCGCGATCGGGCAAGGTCGGATTGATCACCGGCTTCTATGTTCCGCAAGGCAACCCGCCCGCCGCCGAAACCGACGGACCGGTGGGGGCGGCCCTGCTTGCAAAAGCGTTCTCGGCGGTCGGGATCCCATGTCGGGTCGCGACGGATGAACCATGCCGCGGCGCCTGCACCGCTGCGCTCGCCGGAGCCGGAGCCCCGGACGTCACGATCGACATCGTCGCCGTAGGTGCCCCGCTTGACCCGCTGATCGCAACATGGCGCCGTGCTGGCATCACCCACGTGATTTCGATCGAGCGTTGTGGGCGCAGCGCCGACGGCGCCCCACGCAACATGAGAGCTGAGGACATCGGCTCTTACACCGCGTCGCTCGATGATCTGTTTGTGGCCGGACCATGGGAGACGATCGCGGTCGGGGACGGTGGAAATGAGATCGGGATGGGCGCGCTATCGCGCGCGTTGATCGCACGGCATGTCGCACACGGCGAGATCATCGCCTGCGTCACACCGGCGCAACACCTGATCGTCGCGGGCGTCTCGAATTGGGGAGCCTACGCCCTGATCGGCGCTCTCGCTGCGCTTCGAGGGGACTGGCGTCGGACGATGGTTGCCTGCCTCGACGAGACGCTCGACCGTGCGGTGCTCGAAGCAGTGATCGAGCACGGCCCGGCGGTCGATGGGGTCTCACGGTTGCCAACGTTGACCGTCGACGATCTAGACATCGCAACACACCACCGCATATTGCGCATGATCCGCACTTTGGTTGAGCGAGGGTATGCAATATAAGGAATTCATATTCGAAAAATATTCGTACGATCCTGTGGTCTCCACCTTGTCGCTGCGATATCGGTTTGGCGGCGGGCCACGATTTGAAGAAAAGCTGGTCTTTGAGTTTGTACCGCGGCACCTTTTGCCGGAAGAGAGCGTAGTTCTCGATCGTATATTCCGTTTGATATTTTTGATGTCCGGAGTGAGTTACTACAAGAGTTTCGTTCCACAGAAGTTGATATGCGAACCATTTCCGATGGATTGCATTACCGCGGAATTCTTGCAGAAGTTCTATGAAAAGGGTCTAGCCGAGTTCGCCTTCAGGAATCGGATCTCACTGCGCGGCCATTTTGCCATCCGGTGGCTTGGTGACCCCCCGCCCACGCCGATCATGCTCGACCTGCCGCGGCGTACCTGCGTGCCGGTCGGCGGCGGCAAAGATTCGATCGTCACCCTCGAATGCCTCAAACGCAGCGAGGAACCGCTGATCTTGTTCGGTTTGGGTGACGCCGAACCGATCCGCGCATGCATCGCGGCAGCCGGCCTGCCCTTCATCCGCGTGCACCGCCGGCTGGACAGCGGGTTGTTCAAACTCAACGAGGCAGGCGCCCTCAACGGCCACGTTCCGATTACCGGGATCTTGAGCGCCATCGCCTTGGCAGGCGCACTGATGGCCGGTTGCGATGCGATCGTCATGTCGAACGAGCATTCCGCCAGCGCTCCGAACCTGCAGATCGACGACACCAGTGTCAATCATCAGTACAGCAAATCCTTGGAGTTTGAAGAAGACTTTTCTGAATATTTGAAAAATTACATTTCTCCAAGCATCGCATACTTTTCGCTGCTGCGACCGCTATCGGAAATCGAAATCGCCAGGCGCTTTGCGAAATATCGCAAATATTTTTCTCTTTTCCTCAGCTGCAATGCAGTATTCCGGCAATCGCCCACTGCGCGCGGGCGGGGATGGTGCGGTAACTGTCCGAAGTGTCGGTTCGTGTTCCTTGCACTTGCTCCGTTCATCGAGAAAACAGAACTGATCGGCATCTTCGGCCGCAACCTCTTCGACGATGAAACCCAGCGGGACGGATTTGCCCAGTTGTGCGGGTTGCGAGAGCATAAGCCGTTCGAATGCGTCGGCGAATTGGCCGAGAGCGCCGCCGTTATGTCATACCTTGGTAGCCATCCCGATTGGCGTGAGGATGCTGTGGTGCAGCAGCTGCACGGCGCCTTTGTTCCACTGCGACAGCGCGATTCGGCAGACTTTCGGGCGCTGTTCGAGGTCAAGCACCCACACCGAGTTCCGGATTCCTACATGGCAAAGCTCGATGCGTGTAAGTGACCTCGGGTCGCGGCGCGTCGCGATCTGGGGGCTCGGCCGTGAGGGGCGAGCCGCGCTCGGGTTTTTGCGAAAGCATCATCCGGCCTTGCCGCTGATGCTGCTGGATGACACAGCCCCCGAAGCGCGCATCCTGCAGGAGTACTGCAATGTCACATTCGCATTTGGCGCGGAGAGTATCGCCAATGCCCTCAATGAGGTCGACGTCGTCGTCAAATCGCCCGGCGTTAGTCTATATCGTGATGACATCCGATCCGCCCGAAACAACGGCGTGCAGATAACGTCGCTACTAAACCTTTGGTTCGCCGAAGCGCCCGCTGTCACGACGATCGGGGTCACCGGGACGAAGGGCAAGAGCACGACAGCGTCGTTGATCGCGCACATCCTGAACAGACTCGGCCGGAGGGTCGCCCTCGCCGGCAATATCGGGGTTCCGGTCACCGAGATCACCAATGCCGACTATGCGGTCATCGAAGTATCGAGTTATCAGGCTGCGGATTTCGACGGCGTCTGCGACTTGGCGGTGCTGACGTCGCTCTACCCGGAACACGCTGATTGGCATCAGACGGTTGAACGCTATATTCGTGACAAGATAAATTTGTTGAGCCGCGGTAGGCGCTGCATCGTCAACCGCGCTGCTGCAGATGCAGTCGACTCGGTCATCCTCGGGTCCTTCGCCCAGAATTACCTGTTCAACGACAAGGGTGGAATTCACTCCGACGAAAGCGGAATATTCGATGGTCGGGATCTGATCGGAATTGTGCCCAATGCTTATCTTGTCAGAACGCACAACAGATCCAATCTGTGCGCAGCGCTTGCGGTCGCGAAAATGCTCGATATCGACCTCGAGGTGGCGCTCGACACGACCCGCGACTTTCGGGGGTTGCCGCACCGACAACAAGAGCTCGGTCAGAACGGCGATGTTCTTTTTGTCGACGACAGTATTTCCACGATACCCGAATCGACGTTGGCGGCGCTGGCGGTTTATGCAGGTCGCGACATCACTTTGATCGTGGGCGGCTACGACCGCGGGATCGATTACGACAGGCTCCTCAAAACACTTGCAGCTGGCGCAGCCACGGCGGTCATCTGCCTCGGCGATAGCGGCAGGCGAATTTATGACCAAACGGGGGCAGCATCGAAGCCGGGTGGCAATCTTCCCTGCCCGATTTACTTGGCGCGATCGATGGAAGACGCAGTCTCGTATGCAACGCGAATTACACCTCCTGGGGGTGTGGTGCTGCTGTCGCCGGCCGCACCGAGCTACGGGTATTACCGCGATTATATCGAGCGAGGACGGGACTTCGCCGCCCGGGCAGGTTTACCCGCGATTTGAGTTCCGGCAGCCATTCCGGATCGGCATGGCTGTCATTTCAGAACCAGCGAAACGGGAACGTCTGCAGCGTGGATCGCGTAGGTTAATCGGGCAAAGAGCAGGCGTCGGGCATCGCCGGTTGGAGGCGAAGCCGCTGGCGCGGAGACATCGCGATGAGCCGGGACCCGCGGTTGCGCCACCGATCGCAAGCAAATCAGCGCCGCGCCACTTTTTCAGCGTGGGCCATGTCGATCGTGTTTGCGGCGATCGCGATCATTAGCTTCGCGGTCGACCAGACCGCGGTGTCGTCACTGGGTACCGGACGAAACCCTGGTCAATCCCTCGCCGAGTTCGGCCCCGTTCGGCTGATCCAGTCGCTGATCGACACGGCCTTCCATCGCTCGGATCACGCCCGGTAAAGGGTTGTTCTTCAGTCGGTGTCGTCCCCAGCAGATCCGGCGATCGACAGTCGCTCCGCAATTCGGCAGATTAGCCACTCGGGCGATTTCTGAGGACCGGGCGGGCATGGCGGCTGCGGCATGCTGGCTCTTCATCATCGTTGTCGGCAGTTTGGGTGTCGCTTGCGCGGGAAAGGCCTACCTGCTCGACGGCGACGCAAACTATGCCCGTGTTGCCTACGGTGGTGACATGGAGAGCGCAACCGCGGTGGCAAAGCGGCACTGCGCGCCGTTTGAGCGCGTGCCGCGTTTTCGCGAGTTCCAGGAGGACGCCGCCTATTTCGATTGCATCCGACGGTAAAACGGCCCCTCCGTCGGTCGCATCTTGAAGCCGGGCGCGATCGCAGTAATCCTGGGTTGCCGGATCGACTGCGAGCCCGGCATCAGAAAAGGCGGATCCCGATGACCATCGAACTACACACCTGGAACACCCCGAACGGCCGCAAGATCAGCGTCGCGCTGGAAGAGATGGGCTTGCCCTACGCCGTCAAGACGGTGAACATCAGCAAGGGCGAGCAATTCGCTCCCGCCTTCGTAAAAATCAGCCCAAATAGCAAGATCCCGGCGATCGTCGATCCCGAAGGTCCAGAGGGCGAACCGATCAGCGTCTTCGAATCTGGTGCGATCTTGATCTACCTCGGCGTAAAAACCGGCAAGTTCTGGCCCATAGATTTGCGTCGGCAGGTACCGGTGCTCGAGTGGCTGATGTGGCAGATGGGTGGCTTCGGTCCGATACCCGGCCAAGTTCATCATTTCTTGCAGGTGGCCGACGAGCGGGACCGGCGTTATGGCCTCGAGCGATACTCAAAGGAAACACGCCGACTCTACGGCGTGCTCGATCGTCGGCTCGCGGGGGTCGCGTTCGCAGGCGGCGACATTTCGATCGCCGATTTCGCGATCCTCGGCTGGGCGTGGCGGCATGAACGCCATCAAGTCGATCTGGCGGACTTCCCCAACGTGAAGCGCTGGTACGAGACCATGATGGCGCGTCCGGGGGTGCAACGCGGGTTCGCCGTGGCCCTTAGCTGAGGCGCAACACGCGACGTATTTCAAGCGGCGACATTCGCTAAGATGAGCGGTCGCCAGATGCTCAGGATCGGACCGCGCACGCCCTCACACGAACTGCGAACACAACCGTTCGCCCACGTATTGCTGACGCTTGCTTACATCGTAACCGGCAAACTGGCACTGATGCTGGCCGTTCCACCGGGCTATGCGTCACCAATCTTCCCTCCTGCAGGTATCGCTGTCGCATGCATGCTGATTTGCGGGTCGGCAACCCTGCCATCGGTTTTTATCGGTTCACTGCTGCTCAATGTATGGACCGGATATTCGGTCAGCCACCAACTTGATGAAACCGGTTGCGTCGCAGCTATCGTCATCGCCGCGGCTTCGATGGCGCAAGCCGCGATGGGCGGCTCGGTGTTGCGGCGCGCGGTCGGCTATCCCGCTCCCCTCGACAATAGTCGCGATCTGTCACTCTTTTTGCTGCTCTCTCCGATCTTTTGCGTGACGAGCCCGACCCTATCGCTCGCCGGTCTGTGGGCGCTCGGCGTCGTGCACTTGACCGATCTGGCGACCAGCTGGGTTTCCTGGTGGATCGGGGACACGCTCGGCGTGCTGCTGGTGCTGCCGCTTATGCTGATTCTTGCAGGGGAGCCGCGGCCGCTGTGGCGCAGTCGGGTCGGGTCCGCAGCATTGCCGATGCTTTTGTTCTTCGGATTGTTCACGGCCATTTTCATTCGCGTCAGCAAATGGGAGCACGACGAGGCATTGTTGGAAATCCGCCTCCTCTCCCAGCAGACCATCGACAAGATCCGGACCGGTCTCGAAGAACAGAAAGTTTTTCTCGAGCAATTGGAGCGGTCCTTCAGCATGTCGGTACCGCTGTCCCGCTCGGACTTTCGACATCTCGTGCAGAGCCTGCTGCACCGTTTCCCGACGCTTCAGGCGGTCGAATGGGCGCCGCGAATTCAGTCCAACCAGCGGACCAGCTTCGAGGCGGCCCAACAGGCCGATCTGCCGGGTTTTGAGATCCGCGAGATCGATCTGTTGGGGCAGCCGCGCCGCGCCGGAGAGCGAGCTGAGTATTATCCCGTGACCTATATCGAGCCGCTCCGCGGCAACGAGCAGGCAGTGGGCTTCGACCTCGCCTCTAACCCCGATCGCAAGGTTGCCCTGCAAAGGGCGACCGATAGCGACGCCATTGCTGCGACGACGCCCATTCGGCTGGTCCAGGAAAAAGGGGAAGAGGCCGGGATTCTGCTGATGTTCGCGGTGCCTGGTGGCGCCAATGGCACGGGTGTGCTGCTGGTCGTGCTCAGGATGGGCACTTTTGTCGACAGAATGCTGACCTCCGTGAACTCGTTGGTGAGCATCGAGTTCTCCGACTTGAACGCAAACAAGGTCATCTCCAACGGCTCTTTGCCCCGGGCCATTGGGCCGGTCTACACTCACACCTTTGCCTTTGGCGGTCGCCATTACACTGTCCGGACTCAACCGACCACGTCCTACCTGGAGCAACACCGGCGATGGCAGAGCTGGGCTGTTCTCGTTGTCGGCGTCTTTAGCACCGGCCTCTTGGGGGCGTTGCTGCTGCTCGGTACCGGTCACACGCGACGCATCGAGACGGTGGTGGACCAACGTACCCGCGATGTGGAGAACGTCAACCGGCGCCTCGAGAT
>JAFAHQ010000311.1 GCA_019237135.1 Alphaproteobacteria bacterium | reverse complement strand
GCCGCCTCCATCACGAGGCTCGACGTCCGGTCCGCCTCGTGCTCGCTCTGCATCGCCTCTAGGGCCAGAGGCACCGTAGCGCGGACCTCGGCCGCGGCGGCGATGATGTCCTGACAGAGCTTGGGATTGCGCTTTTGCGGCATCGTGGAGCTGCCGACCGTGCCGGGCGGCACCGGCTCCTCGACCTCGCCGTATTCGGTCTTCATCAAGGTGTAGATCTCGCGCGCAATCTTGGCGCAGGACGCGGCAAGAAGGCCGAGGAGACAGATGTTCTCGGCGAGATGGTCACCGATCGTGCGCGCGGGCACGTGCATCGGCAGCATGCCGAGTGCCTTGCCGATGCGAGCTTGCACCGCCGGTCCTTGCGCTCCGAGCGAGGCAAAGGTACCGGCGCCGCCGCCCAACATCGCGACGAAGAGGCGCGGTGCCGCCTGACGCAGGCGCTCGACATGACGGATCATCTCGTCGATCCACACCGCCGGCTTGTAGCCGAAGGTCGCCGGGACGGCGTGCTGGCCATGCGTGCGACCGGCGATCGGCATCTCCGCGCCGTGTTCGGCCAGATCAGCCATCGCCGCGAGCGCCCCGGCGATCAGGCGAAGAAAGATCCGGTGAGCCTGGCGCAGCACTACCAGATCACCGGTCTGCGTGATGTTTTGCGTCGTCGCGCCCCAGTGCACCCATCCACCATAGGATTGGCCGACGATCCGGCTGAGTTCCCAAACCAATGGCACGATGGTGTGGCCGGTGCGCGCGAACCCCTCGTCGATTCGTACCCGATCGAGCAATTCCAGCCGGGCGGCGCGAGCGATCGCGTCCGCCGCGGGCTGCGGAATGATGCCAAGCTCGGCCTGCGCCTCGGCGAGTGCTGCTTCGACGTCGAGCCACGCCTGCCATCGATTTTCCAAGCGATAGAGTGCGCGAACGCCGGGGTCCGATACGCGAGCGGCGGTCGGGAGTTCATCGCTCATGACGGTTCCTCCGTACGGGTAGGCAGGATAATCGAATCACCGCCACATCTTTGGGGAGGTATATGGCACGGAATCCCGTGGCAAGCAGCTCGTGGACGCTCGGCTGACGGCTCTCGACGCATTTTCGGGTCCGGCTTAAGCCCGGCCACGTTCTCTTTGATGCGGACTGGAGCAGCAGCGGCTTGTCCGCCGCGAATCCGTAGGTCGCTCATTAGTGAGATTTGCCAAACCGCCTCCTTCTGACTCTGATCTGGACGCTTTTTTGACGGATGCCTGCGTAATCTCTTGGTAGGGGTGCGGGCGTGTGTCAGCTAATCGACATGAAGTTGCCTGCCCTCGTTGCGTGCCGGCCTGGACTAAATTTCGATGATCATTCGCACCTTGGCCACAGCCGTCGCGGATACGAGGATAGTCTCTGCCACCATCGAGTGGGAGGATCAGCCGTACCCCCAACAAGTACTCGAATTCGAAGTCAATGATGGTGAGATCATAGAAGCGCGCCAGTTCGACGAGCCGTGCGCAGACGCATTCTTGGCCGCGTGTTTCCCGCTCGCCGCATTGCACGGAGAGTCGAGGGTCCGGATCGAAGAAAATCCCTGCCCCATGCTGGTCGAGGGGCTGCGCACCGCCCACGCGTGGTGGGCAAGCTGGGGCGGGATGCCTATTCGCCCTCCGACAATCGAGACCCCGGCTCGGGGACGGAGAAGGAGCCTTACCGCCCCACGACGCGCCGTATCCTGTTTGTCGGGAGGGGTGGATGGCCTCCATACGCTAATGCATAACCGACGGTTATACCGCGAAGGTGATCCGGCATACATCCGCGAGGTCCTGTTTATCCACGGCTTCGACATCGGAAAACGGCCACGCGATCCCGAGACTGAGCGCTTTCGAATGGCTCTGGGTCGCCTCAAGCCGGTGGCCGCGGAGGCGGGGGTGCGCCTAATCCCATGTCGCACTAATCTGCGGCATTTGCCTTCGAAACCCGGCTTCTGGGCTAATCGACATAATGGCGCTGCGTTAGCCGCCGTAGGTCACTCAGCGACGCTCGGGCCAGCCTACTTATTCGTTGGCGGCACGTATCATGTGGCCAATCCCGTTCCGGTGGGATCGCATCCGGCAGTCGACGGCTTATTCTCAAGCCAGCGACTGACCGTAATCCATGATGGATCGCGCTTTTCTCGTCTTGAGAAGGTGCGTGATCTCGCGAGCTGGCCGACGGCACTCGCGGCTTTGCGGGTTTGTCCGGGGAATGAAGGAGATCAGCCCAATTGTGGACGCTGCGAGAAGTGTCTGCGGACTCGGCTTGAGCTTCTCGTTGCCGGCGTAGAGGAGACGGCGGCATTCGGTCCGAGTCTGACCCCGATCGAGCTGTGGGACGAAGCGGTCCCACAGCCAATTGGCGATCGCGCAATTAGGTATGAGGATTTATTACCACCTTTACGAGCGCGCGGGTTGGGTGCGCTATGCCAGGTACTTGAGAAAAAGATCGCTGCATACCGCCAGCAGATCGGCGATGGTGTGCGATGGTCGGGCATCTGATCACCGCTCTCATACCCTCCTTAATCGTGGCCCGAAGTCGCTTGACTAACTCTGAGGGCCGATCGATGCTGCATTATCGCGATCGGCCGTGAAGAACCTTGTCTGTGCATTAGGATAATCCTGGTGGCATTGTCGATCGGCATTCTTGGATCACTGGTGATCGAGAGAGATAATTGCCGGCTTGGGAAGGTACCCAAGAAGGCGCGGGCTCTGCTTGGTTATCTGGCGGCGCAGGGCGGGCAGGCAGTCAGTCGCGAGCGGCTTGCCGATT
>JAFAHQ010000419.1 GCA_019237135.1 Alphaproteobacteria bacterium | reverse complement strand
CTACGAATCGCAATCCTCAGTTTTCTTCATAATCACCGGCTCCTTCATAATCGACCCCACCGGAATCGTCCTCGGAATTATCATCATCATAATTGCCGGCTGTCAAAATCTGCAGCAGATTGAGACCAGAGCTCGCCTTCTTGGTTGCTTCGATTGCCCGCACGAAGGTGTCGACCACCCCCGCGATCCTCTCCGCCTCACAAGGCGTTATCTCGCCCTCGGCTAGCGCCGAAGTGACTGCGTTCATCGCCAAAGAGACGTCGCGGGTCGACGGCCCACATGTCTCTCGGGCGGGGTCGCTCTCGATCGGCGGCAGACTAAACTTGACGGTGCGCTCGCGGCACGGCGGCAGCACGCGTTCCATGCAGAGCCGCATCGCGGTCGGGTCGCCGGCGAGCGCCATCTCTACGGCCTTGCGCGTCAACGCCTCGGACTCGTCCGCGAGCAGCACCGCGGCGGCAAGCGTCGCCTTGTTGCGGGAACCCGGTCGCCGGCCGCCAGGGTTCCTCGATCGGCCTTTTTTGAACGGCCGCCCGCGTACCCGGCCCGGCGGCCTTGCTGAAATGTCATTGCTCATCGTCATCTCCGTTGTTCGACCGCGACAGCGCACTCCACGCGGCGCGATCGGTGGATATTAGATGACCATATAAGCAATTTACGTTATTGCTACAATAGTAAATACTGCGACCCCGATATTCCCAAACAGCGGTTCATGGTTGGTTCAGTCTTCTCCACCCCAACGGTACCGTTGCCGTTCGGGGCATAGGCCGGCTTCTCTTTAATGAAAACCTTCAGCACCGAGCCGGCCCGCAGGGTTGCAACGTCCAGCACGGTCGCTGACCACTCGCCGGTTCGGGCGCGGTCTGCATCAGCTGGGCGACGAGCTTCAAATTCTCGTAGAGACGAGAGACAAACTCACGCCTCGAGATGCGCGCGCCTGACATAAAGCGCGCGCAGGCTGTCGCGCGGGCCGAGAGCCACCGAGACGAGATAGCCGAGCCCGGCGACGAGAATGATCGCCGGTCCCGAGGGCAGATCGAGGTGATAGGAGAGGAGCAGGCCGAGAAAACTCGAGCCGAGCGCCGACGCACTGCTCGCCGCGCTCAGCGACCATAGCTCGCGCACCCAGAAGCGCGCGCCTGCGGCGGGCAGCATCATCAGGCCGACGGCCATCAATGTGCCAAGCGCCTGAAACCCGGCGACCAGGTTGAAGACGACGAGCGCCAGAAACAGCGTGTGGACGAGCCCGCCGCGCCCGCCGACTGCGCGCAGAAACCCGGGATCGAAGCACTCGACCACGAGCGGCCGGTAGATGACCGCGAGGAGCAGGAGGCTCGTGGTCGAGATGCCGCCGATCAGGATCAGCGCCGCGTCGTCGACCGCTAGGATCGAGCCGAACAAGAGGCGCAAAAGATCGACATTGCTGCCGTGGATCGACACAAGGAGCACACCGAGTGCCAGCGAGATCAGGTAAAAGCCGGCGAAGCTCGCATCCTCGCGCAACGGCGTCAGCCGGGTCACAAGACCGGACAACAACGCCACGACAAGGCCGGCCACGACCCCGCCGAGGCTCATCGCCGGCAATGACAGCCCGGCGATGATAAAGCCGAGTGCGGCACCGGGCAGTACCGCGTGCGACAGCGCGTCGCCCATCAGGCTCATCCGGCGGATCACCAGAATTGTGCCGATCGGCCCGTAACTGAGCGCCAAGGCCAGGCAGCCGACGAGCGCGCGGCGCATAAAGCCGAACTCGGCAAACGGAGCAAGCGCAATGTCATACAACGTCATCGCGCCCGCCGGGGATCACAGCATCGAGCCGATGATGCGATCGGGCGGGCGATGACCGTCGGCAAACGTCTTGATGTTGATGATCACTTTTTCGCCCATCGCGATCCGCCCTTCGATGGTCGCAGAGCCCATGTGTGGCAGGAGCACGACATTGTCGCGCGCCTGCAGCCGCGGGTCGACAGCCGGCTCGTGCTCGAAGACGTCGAGCCCGGCGCCACCGATGGCGCGGATTTCGAGCAGTCGGACCAGTTCCTCTTCGTCGACGATCTCGCCACGCGCCGTGTTGACGAGGATCGCGTGCGGCTGCAAGAGCCGCAGCCTCCGCGCCGAAAGTAGGTGGTAGGTCGCCGGCGTGTGCGGGCAATTGACCGAGATGATGTCCATGTGGGCAAGCATCTGGTCAAGGCTCTCCCAGTAGGTCGCCTCGAGCGCGCTCTCGACCTCCTCCGGCACAGAGCGCCGGTTGTGATAGTGGACCGACAGGCCAAAGCCGGCCGCACGGCGCGCGAGCGCCATGCCGATCCGGCCCATGCCTACGATCCCCAGCCGCTTACCCCAGATCCGGTGGCCGAGCATCGAGGTCGGGCTCCAGCCGGTCCAGCCACCGCTGCGGATCAGCCTTTCGCCCTCGGCCAGTCGCCGCGATACCGCTAGAATCAACGCCATCGTCATGTCTGCAGTGTCCTCGGTCAACACCCCAGGCGTGTTGGTCACTATGATGCCGCGCTGCTGCGCCGCGGCGAGATCGACGTGGTCGACCCCGGTCCCGAAGGAGGCGATCAGCTTCAGCCCTGGGCCGGCGGCAGCCAGCACATCGGCGTCGATTCGATCAGTTACCGTCGGAACCAGAACATCGGCTTCGCCTACCGCGGCCATCAGCTCGGGTTTGCCGAAAGCTTTGTCGTCAAGGTTGAGACGACAGGAGAAAAGCTCCATCATCCGGGTCTCGATCGGCTCGGGGAGCTTGCGGGTGACGATCACAAATGGCCGTTTCGACCGCATGGCGGCAACGTCCGCGAAAAGCGCCCCTTGGCATTAGCAAGAGGCAGGCAGGGATGTCCAGGCGACGACACGTGGCCCACTTTCTCGGCTTGTGTTTCGCGCTGTCGGCCGCTCTCGCCGTCCGAACACCGCTGGCTTCCGCGGGCGAAGCGGACCCAAGCGAAAAACTGCCGCGCTTTGTCAGCCTGCGCTCGGACCAGGTTAACCTGAGGGTGGGTCCGGGAGAGAACTATCCGATCCAATGGGTGCTGACCCGCAAGGAAATGCCGGTCGAGATCATCAAAGAATTCGAGCACTGGCGGATGATCCACGACTGGCAAGGTACCGAAGGCTGGGTGCATGAGCGCATGGTGTCGGGCAAGCGCACCGTCGTTGTAAAAGGCGCTGTCCGTGCGCTGTATCGACTGCCCGATTTGGCCTCGAATGTCGTCGCCCGCGCGGAGCCCGGCGTTTTCGCGCACCTCAGCGAATGCCGCGGCACTTGGTGCCGGATCGAAGCTGCCGACATTACGGGATGGGTGCAGCGCAACGAGGTCTGGGGTGTCTATCCCGACGAAGCCGTGCAATAGTCACGAGACGGCGCCGTGGATCGGCCTCGAGAGACGGGTTCGAGTCGCGATGTGGAGGAGACAAGGCGATGCGCTGGATACGGTATGAAACGAATGGTCATCCGGCCTATGGGATCGTTGAGGGTGACATGGTTACCGAGGTGCGCGGCGATCCGTTCGCCGGGTACGAGAGGACAGCGGTTCGGCAGCCGATGGCGTCGGTAAAGCTGTTGACTCCGGTCGAGCCCCGCACTTTTTATTGCGCGGGGCTCAATTATGCCGAGCACGTCATCGAGGCGGCGAGAAAGCGCGGCCAAGAACCGAACCTCCCCAAAGCGGCGGATATCGGCTATCGCGCCAACAACGCGCTGATTGCGCATGGCGAACCGATCGTCATCCCGGCCGACGCGACCGAGCGTGTGCAGTATGAGGGGGAGTTGGTCGCGGTGATCGGCAGCAAGGCGAAACAGCTGTCCGAGGCCGACGCGCTGTCATGCGTTCTCGGCTGGACGATCGGCAACGACATGAGCGAGCGCACTTGGCAGGCCAACGACCGCACCTTGTGGCGCGCCAAGAACGCCGACACTTTCAAACCGATGGGACCATGGATCGAGACCGATTTTAATCTCGACGCGGCCGAGACTAGGGTCCGCGTCAACGGAGCAGAGAAGATTCGGTTCAAGACCAACAACATGATTTTTGGACCAGCCACTTTCATCAGCCGGATGTCGCAGTATCTGACCCTCTATCCTGGCGATGTCGTGTGGATGGGCACCGAGGGCGCGCCAGAGAACGTCAAACACGGCGACACGGTTGAGATCGAGATCACCGGGATCGGGACTCTACGCAATCCCGTAGTGCGGGCAAGCCGATAGCGGTCCGAGGCGAGGTCGCGCCAAGGGAGTGTGGCGTCCTTCCCTGACGACAGGAAAAAACCACGTTTCAGCGCCCGAAAGGTGGCCTCTCGGCGTTTGGAATCGTCGTCGATCAAGGGCGCGTTGCCGCGCGCTCGACTCTCCGGGCGAGGACACGATCCCCGGCTTACGCGACCGCGCGACCCTCAACCACGCACAAGAGCACGGCCCCGCGCTCCCGTAACCCGACCCCGCCCGGTGTTTGACGCCGCCCCGCAGGGCGAGCGTTGATCATTGGCGGCCGGGCCCGCCGTGCCGACGCGCTTCGCCCAGCGCAGGGACGATCTGCTCGGTCAAATCCTCGTCCCGGAGGGAAGCAACGCCTTCACGGGTCACCTTTGGCTCGAATCATTCGGCATCGCGTTCCGGGTAGCCGGCGCGATGTACCGGACCAGATAAAGGTGGTTGCGGTCGGCGTTGCGGCGGTAGCGGGCCTGATCGACGAGCGAGCGGACGATGTGGATGCCGAGCCCGCCGATGGGGCGCTCTTCTCCCGCCGCTTCCAAATCCGGCGCGCCTAAAGCGAGCGGATCGAAAGGCGGCGCATCGTCAACGAAACTTATCCGGAGGCGGCCCGTCCTCCATCCAAGCACCACTGTGATGCCTCCACGGGCAGAATGCGGTCCATAACCATGCGTTACGGTGTTGGTGAAGAGCTCTTCGAGAATGACCAAAAGCCGCCATCGCTCGTCATCTGGCAGACTGCATTTCTGCGCGAACTCGTCGGCAAAGGCTTGAAGCCGAGTGAGCTCCGCATGCTCGCCGCGTAAGGTGATCGACGCTCTCATCGCCGATGGCAGCTCATCTAGCCGGCAAACGCGGCTTGATCCTGTGTATTAAGGAGACCGTGATCTCCAGAGAGGAAGGGAGCAACGAGCTGACCTCCGAATCCAAGTGCCGCCGATCGTGTTGGGCTCGATAGCAGCTGCGCCAGGCTCAATGCGCTCTGGTCGCCACTCGTCGCAGCGCCAGGAGCGTCATGTCGTCCGCCTGCTCGCCGCCGCCGACAAAGCGGCTGACGTCGTCAATTACCGCCGCAACCACGCTCTGCGCATCGACGACCGGCACTTTCCCCAGCGCTTTGGTCAGCCGTTCCGAAGAATAGAGCGTGTGGTTGACGTTCTCCGCTTCGGTGACCCCGTCGGTGTAAAGAAGCAAAACCTCTCCCGGCTCGATCCGGTCGTGGTCGATCGGATAGCGAAAGTCATCGATCGCGCCGAGCGGCGGACCGCCTTCGGTAACGAGCCGCCGCAAGCCACTCTTACCGCCGAGGAGGAAGGGCGCGTCGTGCCCGGCACTGGCAAAATCGACCTCTCCTGAGACCAGGTTGAGAATCCCGGCGAAGGCGGTCACGAAAACGCCGCCCTCGCTCTGCAGATCCGCACTCGCCGCCGCCGTCTTGCGGTTGGCCTCCGCGAGGATGCGGTCGAGCGCCGGCCCAAATGTCATCACGGCGTCGCGGACGATCTCCTTGGTCACCGCCATCAACAATGCTGCCGGAATGCCTTTGCCCGACACGTCGGCGATAAGAAAGAACAGGCGGCTGCTTCCTCCGATAAGCAGGTAGTCGTAGAGGTCCCCCCCGACCATTCGTGCCGGCTCGACATGAGCGTAGACATCGATGTCGGGGCGATCAGGAAACGCAGGAAAGCGCCGCGGTAGGAGCCCCATTTGGATCGCCTGCGCCGCGGCAAGCTCGCCCTCGACCCGCTGCTTCGCCTCGCGTTCGCGAACGAGTTCCATTTCTGCAGCGCGAAGATTGCCGACAAGCATTACACCCAACGCGCCGAGCACCGTCAGCGCCGGAAAGGTGCTGTCGAAGAGGCGATCGGCAAACCGGAAAAGCGCGAGCTCGACGCAAAAAAGAGCCGCGACGATCGCTACCGCGATACCGACGGCGCGCACAGGCCTTGCGTAGCGCAGAAGCCAGACTACCGCGAGCCCTGCCCCGAGCGCAGCAGCGAGCTCGAACCAATCGAGAAATGGTGGGCGGCGGAGGAGGTCGCCGAGCAGGATCGATTCGATTAGCTGGGCATGGAGGTCGACCGCGCGAACGAGACCGAGGGGCGTTTGCCGGAGCCCGGCGATGCCGACGCCGGCAACCCCGAGCAATACGACGTGCCGCCGCAGCTCGGCTGGGTCGAACGCCGGATTGAGCACATCCGAAGCCGAGACGTACCGTGCCCGTGACGGCGCGAAGTGAAGGATCGCACGGCCTCGCCTGTCTGTCGGGATGGTGGTGGCGCCGATCCTGATGTTTTCGATCCCGAACGCGCCGGTATCGATCGCGATCTCGTGTTCGCCCGCGCCGATACGCACGACCTCTAGCGCAAAACTGGGAACGATCGTTTGTTGATAGCTCACAGCGAGAGCGAGCCGCCGGACAATGCCATCGGCATCCGGCTCGATCGCGATCGCCCCGGCGGCCAACGCCGCGGCGCGGAGATCGGGCTGGCTTTGCACCATGGATTTGTAGCTCTTCAAGAAAGGCGTCGGATCGTCTCCCAGCAGGCGAATCGGGGCGGACTGGAGCGGGCCCGAAGACCGCGCGACCTCCTCCCGACTAGGAATGAGCGCGAGCACCGTCCGGATCGCTGCCATCGCTTCGGCCAAGTCGCGGTCGCTCTGCGGCAGCTGTGCCAACGCTTCCGCCAAAGCTGGAGGCAGGCCGGGCAGTTCTTGCGCAATCTCGGTCGGCGAAAACCGATCTTGTTCCACGAAGACATTGTCGATGCCGACGACGCGCGGGTTTCCGTGGGCGATGCGGCGTATTAGTTCGGCCACCAAATGCCGGGGCCAAGGCCACGGCCCGTATTGGGCGAGACTCTTCTCGTCGATGTCGACGATCGTCACTCGTGCCGAATCGCTGGCGCGCGGCCATACTCGTTCGACTAAGTCGAAGCCGCGCACGCGCAATTCGGTGATGATGCCCGGGTCGATGATGCGCAGCGCCAAGGCGCCCGCGACCAGCGCAAGTGCAGCCGCGCGGCCCGGACCGCGCAGCAGGGCGACGCTCCAGCCCACAGCGGGATCGCGCGTCACAATTCTAGTTCTAGCCCGTCATAGGCCGAAATCACCTCGACCCTGTGGCCGGGCCGGCTGATCTCCTCAAAGCGGATCGTCTCGGCGGAAACCTCCTCGATCATGCGGTCATCGTATGCCGGCTCGTGGTGAAACAGGACGAGGCGTTTGACCTGAGCGGCATGCGCCAGCTCGACGGCGACGACATTGCTCGAGTGACCCCAATCTTCCTTGACCGAGATTGTGTCGCCAAGCGAATACATTGCATCGAAGATCAGCAGATCGGCGTTCCGGTAAAACGCTATGAATGGATAGGATTCGTCGAGACTAGAATATTTATGCTCGCAATCGGTTGAATAGACTATTGACTTTCCACCCTGAGAAAAGCGGTAGCCGTAGGAATCGCCGGTGTGAAGTTGCCTTATGGAGGTTACGGAGAGACCGGCGATCTCGTAGGTGCGGTCGGGCTCGAGCGTGATGAACTCGATGGTCGAAGGGAGCTTGCGAAAATCGACGGGAAAGCACGGGGAAGAGTGCTGGGTGTGCAGCGCCTCGCCCAGCACATCGTGGCAGCCGTAAATGCGAATGCGGTTGCCGGGAATATAAGCGGGGGCGAAAAACGGGAACCCCATAATGTGGTCCCAGTGCGGGTGTGACAGGAATACATTGAAGCAGTGCTTGCGTACCGGGCCATGCACTCGCAGCACGTGGTTGCCGAATTCGCGCATGCCGGTACCGAGGTCGCAAATCACATATTCGTCACCGCCGGTAATAATCTCGACACAGCTGGTATTACCGCCGAAAGTGCCGCGTACTGAAAATGGCAGCTTGCTGTCGATGAAGCCATCGATCGCCTGCTCGGTCTCGAGCGCATGCCCGCGAGCGGCGAGCAGCGCATCGCGAATCTTGGCGCGAACCGCCCGCTCCCGCAGCGGTGCCGGCAGTGAGCCACGGGTGCCCCAAAAGCGGACACGCAACGGTCCAGCCGGTTCTGGCTCGGCATGGAGGACCGCCGACCCGGGTCGCGGCGGAGCCCGCCAGGCGGTGCTCGCTTCCTCGACGGTGGCGAAGACCGGGACGATATGCGAGAACCGGCTGATCGCGAAGATCTCGCGCACGACCGTTTGCAGACATGCGACGGCGAGCCGCTGCTCCTTCGGCTTTTGCCGCGACGCGGTCATCAACGCCCGTAACCCGGCACTTGATATATACTCGACGCCGGATAAGTCGACGACGACGTCCGCGGAGCTGGAGGTAACGGCGGCAAGTAGACGCGCCTGAAACGCGGCGCTGGTGAGGTTGTCTATGCGGCCAACCGGAGCCAACACCAGGATGTTGCCTTGGCGCCTCTCACCGATATCCACGAGCAGTCCTCATCCCAGCAGCAGGCGGACGCCATCTTCGTAAGTTTGTCGGCGCGAGGCAAGGCGGTTAGCCGCTACGGCCCACTATAAGTACGATGCGACCGACCACAGTCAGCGATCGCGTAATTTGGGATCGAGGGCGTCGCGCAAGGCGTCGCCGAAGAGGCTGAAGCCGAAGACAGTCAACGCGATCGCCAAGCCCGGGAAGATCGCGATCCACGGTGCTGTCGAGGCGTATTCCTCGGCGCCGCCCTGCAGCATCAGACCCCAGGCCGGAACCGGCTCCTGCACGCCGAGGCCGAGATAGGAGAGGGTGGCTTCGGCGAGGATCGCCTGCCCGACAAACGCGGTCAGCAGGATTAAAAACGGCGCCATGACATTGGGCACCATGTGACGCACAATAATCCGCGAATGGCCAAAGCCGCAGGCACGCGCGGCGTCGATGTAGGGCACCTCGCGGATCGACAGCGCGCTCGAGCGCACGACCCGGGCACAGCGCGGGATCAACGGGATCGTGATCGCGACGATGACATTGTGGACGCCAGTGCCGAAGATTGCGACGACGGCCAGCGCCATGATGATCAGCGGGAAGGCCATCACGACGTCGAGGACGCCCTGAAGATAGAGGTCGAGGCGGCCGCGGAAATAGGCGCTGCCGACGCCGAGCACGAGCCCCGCAGCGCTGGCGACGATCGCGCAGGAGAAGCCGACGATCAGCGCCGTGCGCGCGCCAAAAATGATGCGCGACAACTGATCCCGCCCGAACTGGTCGGTGCCGAGCCAGTGTGTCCAGCTCGGCGCCTCGG
>JAFAHQ010000346.1 GCA_019237135.1 Alphaproteobacteria bacterium | reverse complement strand
GGGCTGCGCCCCGGCCGACTCTACAAATACGAGATCCTAGGAGCCGACGGCCATCTGCTGCCGCTAAAGGCGGATCCGCACGCCGAGCGATCGGAGAAGCCGCCAGGCACCGCATCGGTCGTTGCCGATCCGTCGCGGCATGTCTGGCACGACGGCGCGTGGATGGCCGAGCGCTGGCGCCGCAATGATCGTGAGTCGCCGATCGCGATCTACGAAGTTCATCTCGGCTCCTGGCGGCGCAATCTTGCCGAACATGGGCGCTACTTGACGTATCGCGAACTCGCTGGCCAGCTCGTTCCGTATGTCCAAGATATGGGCTTTACCCATATCGAGATCCTGCCGGTGGCGGAATACCCATTCGATGGATCCTGGGGATACCAGCCAATCTCGCTGTTTACGCCGACCAGCCGATACGGGGCGCCCGATGACTTCCGCGCATTTGTCGAGGCCTGCCACAATGCAGGGCTCGGGTTGCTGCTCGACTGGGTTCCCGGTCACTTCCCAAACGACCCGCATGGGCTCGGTCGGTTCGACGGGACCGCGCTCTACGAGCATGCCGACCCTCGCCAGGGCATTCACCCCGACTGGAATACACTCATTTATAATTACGGACGTCGGGAAGTGGCAAACTTCCTGTTGTCGAGTGCGCTCTACTGGCTGCGCGAATTTCATATCGACGGGATCCGCGTCGATGCGGTCGCTTCGATGCTGTACCTCGACTACAGCCGCCAGGAAGGTGAATGGGTCCCCAATACCTTCGGCGGGCGCGAGAACCTCGAGGCGATCGCGTTTCTGCGGCGGTTGAACGAGCTGGTCTTTGGGGAAGGAAGCGGCGCGACCTCAGTGGCCGAGGAGTCGACCGCTTGGCCGATGGTGTCACGTCCGGTCTATGTCGGCGGGCTCGGCTTTGGCTTTAAATGGAACATGGGGTGGATGCATGACACGCTGCACTATATGTCGACCGATCCGATCTACAGGAAATACCATCACAACGACCTGACCTTTGGTCTCCTTTATGCCTACCACGAGAACTTTATCCTGCCGCTGAGCCACGACGAAATGGTGCACGGCAAGGGATCGCTGATCGGCAAAATGGCGGGCGACCGCTGGCAGCGCTTCGCTAATCTGCGCGTCTGTCTGGCTTATATGTGGACCCAACCCGGCAAGAAGCTTCTGTTCATGGGTGCCGAGTTCGCGCAGGAGCGCGAGTGGAACCACGACATTGGGCTCGACTGGCAGCTTCTTGCCGATCCCGCGCACGAAGGAGTGCGGCGGCTGGTGCGCGACCTCAACTTTCTCTATCGCAATACACCAGCGCTCCACAGGCTCGACTGCGATCCCGATGGCTTTCGTTGGATTGACGTGGCGAACGCGGCTGAAAGCATCATTTCATATGTCCGTCGCGGACGTGATCCACACGAGCTCGCTCTGGTCGTCTGCAACCTCACGCCAGTGCCGCGTGAGGACTATCGGATCGGGGTTCCCCGACCCGGACGGTATCGCGAGCGTATCAATACAGACGCCACAGAATATGGCGGCAGCGGGGTCGGCAATGCCGGAGAAGTGCATGCCGAGCCGCATCCCGCGCACGGCCATCATCAATCGGTCCGTATCAGGTTACCGCCGCTCGGCGCACTAATCTTCACAGCGGACTGAACCCGGTGGCAGCGCCGACCAAGGTATGGCCCGGTCGTCCCTATCCGCTTGGAGCGACGTGGGATGGGGAGGGCGTCAATTTCGCACTCTTTTCGGCGTACGCCGAAAAGGTCGAGCTGTGCCTGTTCGATCGCTCGGGTAACCGAGAGGAGGAACGGATCGTTCTTCCGGAATACACCGACGAAGTCTGGCATGCTTATTTACCGGACGCCCGGCCCAACCTGCTTTACGGCTACCGCGTCGGCGGACCGTATGATCCCTCGAACGGACACCGCTTCAATCCCAATAAGTTGTTGATCGATCCATACGTCCGATCCCTACACGGCAGGCTGCGCTGGAGTGATACGCTGTTTGGCTACCGCGTCGGCAGCCAGCGCTCGGACCTATCGTTCGACCGCCGCGATAATGCGCGCCAAATCCCGAAATGTCGGGTCATCGAACCGGCCTTCACCTGGGGCGAAGACCGCCGTCCTCAGACCCCTTGGGAAGAGACGATCATCCTCGAGCTGCACGTCCGCGGGGCCACGTTTAGACATCCTGATGTCGATCCCGCGCACCGTGGCACCTTTGCCGGCCTGCACTCACCGGCGATGATCGACTACCTGCTCGATCTCGGTGTAACCGCGGTCGAGTTGCTGCCTATACACGCTGCGATCGACGACCGGCATTTGCTCGATCGCGGGCTTGCCAATTATTGGGGCTACAACTCGATCGCCTATTTTGCGCCGGATCCGCGACTGCTGGCGACGAATTCAATCGCCGGCTTTAAAACCATGGTTAAGCGGCTGCACGATGCCGGGATCGAGGTGATCCTCGATGTTGTTTACAACCACAGCGGTGAAGGCAATCACCTCGGTCCGACTCTGTCGTTTCGTGGCATCGACAATGCGTCGTACTATCGATTGGATACCGACCGGCGCTTCTATCAGGATTTCACCGGTACCGGCAACACTTTGAACCTGGATCATCCGCGGGTTTTGCAACTCGTCATGGAGTCGCTGCGTTATTGGGTGCAGGAAATGCGTGTCGATGGTTTCCGCTTCGACCTATGTACGACGCTGGCCCGTGAGAACGGCGACTACGCGCAAGGCAGCGCGTTTTTCGATGCGATCAGACAGGATCCGGTGATGGCCGGGGTAAAGCTGATAGCCGAGCCTTGGGACCTCGGTCCCTACGGATATCAGCTCGGCAATTTTCCGCCTGGTTGGGCCGAGTGGAACGGACAGTACCGCGACACGGTTCGGCGTTTTTGGAAGGGCGACAAAGGTCTCGTCGCCGATCTCGCTTCGCGCGTTGCGGGATCCTCCGACATCTTCGGCTCCCGCGGCAGGCGTCCTTGGGCCAGCATC
>JAFAHQ010000137.1 GCA_019237135.1 Alphaproteobacteria bacterium | reverse complement strand
TGCCGCCGGCGGCGAGCACGCGATGACACGGCACGACGATCGGGAACGGGTTACGCCCGAGCGCCTGCCCGACGGCGCGCGCCGCGCCGGGCGCCCCGACCCGTGCGGCGATGTCGCCGTACGACAATGTCATGCCTGCTGGAATGGTGCGGGCGGCCTCGTAGACCCGCCGGTGGAAAGCCGGTACCTGGTCCATGTCGAGCGCGATGACGGAGAGATCGCTCGCCTCGCCGCGCAGCAGTGCCACGATGCGGTCGATGACACGCTGTACCTCCGGCGGCGGAGCCGCTTCTCCCGCAGCGGGAAATCGTTGAAGCATGCGTGCCCGGGTCTCCCGCTCGCCCGACTCCGGGAGCTGGACGCCGGCGACGCCGCGTTCGCCCCAGGCGATACCGCACCGGCCGATCGCCGTGTCGAAGAGAGAAAAGCCGCTCGCCATCATGACGCAATCTTAACCTCCTGGGAGCCGCGCGACTTGGAGAATCTTGCTTCGACCACTTTGTTGTTTCCGCTCCCTCAGGGCCGGGACCTTTTCGTTGATACCCGTTGCCGTTTTCGTTGTTTCTCGATGTCGTAAATTTCCGCCTAACCAATTGATCGGAAGCTCTAATGCCGCCGACAAGCGGGTTGTTTTTCGGGGTGTCATCGCGATTTACGTTGTTTTTGCGGCGCGGCTGTCTTCGACGCGCCTTCGTCCATCATCACTCTACGATGCTGACAGCCTGGTGGCAGTGGAGTGGCTGGCGGCTAGCCCTTTGTCGCCTCCCGGAAGACGCGCTCGAAATCCGCGAGCTCGGAAGGTGCTGCGTCGGTGACGGCCCAGAAGCCGAGATCGCCTTCATTCCAGTGGCGCAGCGTATAACCGCGGCGGGTCACGGTCGCGCCGAGATCGCCGCGCGACGCCGGCAGCACGAAGACATTGATCACATGCTCGCGGCGCCGGTAGACGAGCGCCGGCACCGGTTTTCCGACGATCAGATCAAGCCGGCCGCCGACCAGTGGAAAACCCTCCGCGGCGAGATCGACAGCCGGCGGCGATACGTCGCTGCGGCCTGCAAACCATGGCTTGACCGTATGCTGGTCGGAGGAAGCGACATCGGTCAGATGGCTGCCGAGCAACGAGCGCAGGTGGCTGTCGATCAGCTCGTTGGCGACGACATCCTCCTGCCGCTCTCCGGTGATCAGCAAGGTCCCGCCCGAGCCGACAGCGACAGCCAGCAGGAGCGAGGCAGCATAGGCGAGCCAACCCGGCGCCGGCCTCGCTGTGCGCGTTGTCGCCGCGTCCTCGCGACGTAGCGCCAAGCGGATCTGTGAACGCAACGCCTCCGGTGCCCGATAGGTCGGCGCCGACCGCCGGATGCCCTCGCGCAGGCGTTGCAGCGCCACCGTCTCCGGGCCGCATTCCGGGCAATCCTCGAGGTGGTCATGCACCTCTGCCCGCTCCGTTTCGGCGAGCTCGCCGTCGATATAGGCATCGAGCCGCGGGCGGACTTCGTCACATTGCATCGCCAATGTCCTTTCCCTCCCAGGCCCGACGCAGCGCCGAGCGGGCGCGATGGAGCCGCGACATCACCGTGCCGATCGGCACACCGGTAATCTCGGCGATCTCACGGTAGCCGAGTTCCTGCAGCTCGCGCAGCACGATCACCTCGCGCAGCGGCGCCGGCAGCGCCTCGATCAGCACATCGAGACGCCGCAGATCGGACCGATTCTGGAGTATCGCCTCGGTATTGCCGGCCGCAATCGGCGTGTCCGCGATCCCCTCGTCGAGTACTTTCTCATCGTCCAGCGGGACAACATCCGCCGGACGGTTGCGTTCGAGCCAGCTGTAGCAAGTGCGCCGCACGATCCTCAGTATCCAGCTCTTTGCATCGCCCTCTCGGTACGTGTCGAAATAGCGGAACGCTCGCAGCATCGCCTCCTGCACGACATCGGCGGCATCGGCATCGTTCCGCGTCAGCCACCGTGCCAACGCGTAGGCGGCGTCGAGATGCGGCAGCACCACGCTCTCGAACCGGCTGCGACGCCGCCGCTGGGCGATCCACGCCATCCGTTCTACCCCGCGCTCTGGAGGACCGCAGCTCGGGCGATCTTATTCCGGCGGCGCCGTTGCAATCGACCTTGGCGAAGGCCACACTCCCCGTAGGCAGCAGAGGACGATGCCCGATGGAGATGACCGGCGAATTTCGCATTCCCGCGCCCCGCCAGCGCGTCTGGGAGGGGCTCAACGACCCGGAAGTCCTCAAACAATGCATCCCAGGCTGCCAGGCGCTGGAAAAGGTGTCCGACACCGAGTTCAACGGCAGGGTCGTCGCCTCGGTCGGACCGGTGAGGGCCACCTTCGGCGGCAAGGTGAGGTTGTCGGATCTCGACCCGCCGCAGAGCTATACCATCAGCGGCGAGGGCAGCGGTGGTGTGGCCGGCTTTGCCAAGGGCGGCGCCAAGGTCAATCTCGCCGAGGACGGTGCCGCGACCCTGTTGACCTATGCCGCCCAGGCGCAAATCGGCGGCAAGCTGGCTCAGGTCGGCTCGCGGCTGATCGACGGGGTCGCGCGCAAGATGGCGAACGATTTCTTCGGCCAATTCGCCGCGGTGATGGTCCCCGAACAACCTGCGGCGGCGCCGGCGGTGGAGCGAGCGCGCGTCGCGGCCGAAGCCGCGCCACCGGTGCCCCCGCCGCACCCGATGAGCACTCGGCTTCCGCCGGCTGTTTGGGTCACCGGGTTGGCGGTGATCATCATCCTGCTGCTCTATTTCTTCACCCGCTAAGAGGCATCGCGCCAAGCGCGGTAACGCCTTGACCCGAAGCGGAGGCGGCACGAAACTCGCCGCCGGCCGCGGCCATCCCGGGGCGGCCGGGATGCTCGATCCAGGGAGGTGTGGGATGCAGAAGACGGTGAGCCTCACCGTGAACGGCAAGCCAGTGTCGGCGACGGTCGAAGGCCGCACCTTGCTGGTGCAGCTGCTGCGCGAGCAGCTCGGACTGACCGGGACGCATGTCGGCTGCGACACCAGCCAATGCGGCGCCTGCGTCGTCCATGTCGACGGCGAGGCCGTCAAGGCCTGCACCCTGCTGGCGGTCCAGGCCGATGGGCACTCGGTGCTGACGATCGAGGGGGTGGCGACTGGCGATACGTTGCATCCAATGCAGGAGGCCTTCCGCAACAACCACGCTCTGCAATGCGGCTTCTGCACCCCGGGCATGGTCATGAGCGCGCTCGACCTGGTCAAGAACAACCCCAACCCGACCGAGCGCGAGATCCGCGAATATCTCGAGGGCAATCTTTGCCGCTGCACCGGCTACCACAACATCGTCCTGGCGATTGCCGAAGGGGCGGCGGTGATGCGCGGCGAGCCAGCGCCAAACGTCTACGGGACCGCCGCGGAGTAGAGCCGTGGCCACGATCGGAACGCCGGTCCGGCGGCGGGAAGATTTCCGCTTTCTGACCGGAGGCGGCACCTACACCGACGACATCAACCGCCCGGGCCAGCTCTACGCCTATATTCTGCGCAGCCAGCACGCGCATGCGAGGATCGGCGGGATCGACACGGCGCCGGCGCAACGGTCGTCGGGTGTCGTCGCAGTCTACACCGGCCAAGACATGACGGCAGACGGCGTCGGCGGGCTGCCCTGCGGGTGGCAAATTCATTCGAAGGACGGCTCGCCGATGGCCGAGCCGCCGCACCCGGTGCTGGCTGTCGATCGGGTCCGCTATGTCGGCGACCCGGTGGCGGTGGTCATCGCCGACACCTTGGCTCTAGCCCGCGACGCAGCGGAGCTGGTGAATGTCAATTATGCCGAGGAGCCCGCCGCGATCGACCCGGTTGCTGCCCTCCAGCCGGGCGCGCCACAGGTCAATAGCGAGGCGTCAGGCAATCTTTGCTACGACTGGCAGCTCGGTGATCTCGCTGCGGTCGAGTCCGCCTTTGCGAAGGCGACGAGGATCGTCAGGCTCGACCTGGCGAACAACCGCCTCGTCCCCAATGCGATGGAGCCGCGTGCGGCGATCGGCGAGTTCAACCGCGCGACCGGCGAGTACACGCTCTACACGACGAGCCAAAACCCGCATGTGATCCGCCTGTTGATGGGGGCCTTTGTGCTGCACATCCCCGAGGCGCGGCTGCGGGTCGTCGCCCCCGATGTCGGCGGCGGCTTTGGATCGAAGATCTATCATTACCCCGAAGAGGCGATCGTGACCTGGGCCGCCGGCAAAGTGCACCGGCCGGTCAAGTGGACCGCCGAGCGCTCGGAAAGCTTCATCTCCGATGCGCATGGACGCGACCACGTCACCCATGTCGAGCTCGCACTCGATGCTCAGGGGAAGTTCCTCGCGCTCAAGGTCTCGACGGTCGCCAATCTAGGAGCGTATCTCTCCACCTTTGCTCCGGCCATCCCGACCTATCTCTACGGGACGCTGCTCGCCGGCACCTACACGACCCCGGCGATCTATTGCGAGACTAAGGCGGTCTTCACCAACACCGTGCCAATCGACGCCTATCGCGGCGCCGGCCGCCCCGAAGCGACCTTTGTGCTCGAGCGCATTGTTGATCTCGCGGCCGACGAGATTGGCATGGACCCGGCGGAGTTGCGCCGCCGCAACTTCATCCCGAAGGACGCCTATCCCTACCAGACCCCGGTGGCGCTGCAATACGACAGCGGCGATTACGCGGCGACATTGGAGCTGGCGCTAAAGGCGGCCGATTATCAGGGCTTCGAATCTCGGCGTCGGGAGGCTATGGGGCGCGGCAAGCTGCGCGGCATCGGGATTGCGACCTATATCGAGGCCTGCGGCATCGCGCCCTCGGCGGTTGTCGGGTCATTGGGCGCGCGCGCCGGGCTCTATGAGAGCGCCGAGGTGCGCGTCCATCCGACCGGGAGCGTATCGGTGCTGACCGGTACGCACAGCCACGGCCAGGGGCACGAGACGACGTTCTCGCAGCTCGTCGCCGACACCTTCGGCATCCCGATCGACAATGTCGAGATCGTCCATGGGGACACCGACAAAATTCCTTATGGCATGGGAACTTACGGTTCGCGCTCGATCGCCGTCGGCGGCACCGCGATCGTCAAGGCGATGGACAAGGTCATCGCCAAGGGCCGCAAGATCGCCGCCCATCTGCTCGAAGCCGCCGAGGCCGATGTCGAGTTCAAGGACGGCAAATTCACCGTCGCCGGGACCGACCGGTCCAGGACTCTGGGCGAAGTGGCGTTGACTGCGTATGTGCCGCATAACTATCCGATCGACGAGCTTGAGCCCGGTCTCGACGAGACTGCGTTCTACGACCCGAAGAACTTCACCTTCCCGTCGGGCGCATACATCGCCGAGGTCGAGATCGATCTCGAGACCGGTCAGGTCGCGGTCGTCAACTTCACGGCGAGCGACGACTTCGGGCGGATCATCAACCCGCTAATCGTCGCCGGGCAAGTCCACGGCGGGCTCGCCCAGGGCATCGGCCAGGCTTTGCTCGAAGGCTGCGTCTACGACAAGGCCAGCGGCCAGCTGCTGACCGGCTCTTACAACGACTACGCGATGCCGCGCGCCGACGATCTGCCGACTTTCGCGCTGTCGACCAACACCACCTTGTGCACGCACAACCCGCTCGGCGTGAAGGGCTGCGGCGAGGCCGGTGCGATCGGCGCGCCAGCGGCGATTACCAACGCTCTCGTTGACGCGTTGAAGCCGCTCGGCGTGCGGCATCTCGACATGCCGGCAACGTCCGAGAAGCTCTGGCGCACGATCCAGCAGCACCGCGCTCCGATAGCCGCGGAATAGGAGAGCTCAATGTACGAATTCAACTATCACCAGCCGACGAGCCTCGATGAGGTTGCCCGCCTGCTCGGCGCCAACGAGGAAGCAAAGATCGTCGCAGGCGGAATGACCCTGGTCCCGACCCTGAAGTTTCGGCTCGCCAAGCCGTCGGATCTCGTCGATCTCGTCGGGATCTCCTCGTTGCGCGGCATCACCGACGCCGGCGACGCGCTGGTTATCGGCGCAATGACGAGGCATGCCGAAGTAGAGCGCTCACCGCTCGTCAAGCAGGGGATCCCGGCGCTCGCGGCACTCGCCCACGTGATCGGCGACCCCGCCGTGCGCAATCGCGGCACTATCGGCGGATCGATCAGCAACAACGATCCGGCGGCGGACTATCCGGCCGCTGTAGTCGGTCTCGGCGGCACGGTGCAGACGACCAGGCGCGAAATCGCAGCCGATAATTTCTTCACCGGCATGTTCGAGACGGCACTCGACCGCACCGAGATCGTCACCGCGGTCCGGCTGCCGAAGCCGCAGGCAGCCTGCTACATGAAATTCAAGAACCCGGCCTCGCGCTATGCGATCGTCGGCGTCTTCGTCGCTCGGACTGGCGGCGGCGTGCGTGTCGCGGTGACCGGGGCCGGACCCTGCGTCTTCCGTGTCCCGGAGATGGAGGCCGCGTTGGCGCGCTCCTTTACCCCGGATGCGATCAAGGACATCGCGATCCCGCAGGACGGGCTCAACTCCGACATCCATGCGAGTGCGGAATACCGCGCTCATCTCGTCGGCGTGATGGCCCGCCGCGCCGTCGCTGGCTGCGGATGAGCCCGATCATGCCTTGAGCGTGCGCTCGCCGCGGAGTCTGGGAACGGCAGAGATCCTAACAGTGGCTCGCGGTCGGCGCCCGCTCGACCGGCGGCGAAGTCTTCGCCTCGGTTCGGTAGTTGATCACGCCCTCCCGCTATGCGGGTCTGTTCCTCTCCTCGCTCGCTCACCCGCCTGCAATTGCAGGCGATTTGCAGGCATGGATCACGCCTGTTGTCGGCGAAATCCGAGGAGCTGCGGCGCGCTCTTGGGTCGACCCCTACGCCGTTCGCCGTAATTCATGTGCGCCGACGCCCATTTGAGGCGCAAAACGACGCCGGGAAAACCGACGCCGTTCGCGTGTAGCTGGCAGATTTGGCTAAAGTCTCCGTCTATGACAGGCTGGGATCGTTTTTGTATCCTCTTTTTTCTACAATGGCGACATTGCATTTGCCGGACCGAGCTGACTGTTGTGCTCAGCGCGGTCCCGCAGTGGGCTGCCGTGATGACCCCGCCCGAGGTCACCACGTGTAGGGCTCGACCGCATCGGCAAGCTGCGGCGTCACGTTAGGATCGCCACAAACCCGGCCTTAAAGGAGCACCCGTTCTGGGTGGCCGTCACCATCAGGCCATAGTCCCCCGCCGTACCCCCCGATCCCATCACCAAGGTCGAACCGGAGAGGACTATCGCACTCTCTGCGGTGCCGTCGAAATTGGTGACGGTGAGTACGCCGGAGAAGGCGGACCCATCCGATGTCGTGACTGTGATGGTAGTGACGAGAGTACCAGGCGCGGAGGTCGCCGAGAGCGACGGCATGGCGGGGCTGAACGTACTGCCGACAGGCACCGGCAAGGCGGTCGGACCTGTAACACTCTGACCGAAATTGCCCTCCCAAATCCGCCAGGCGGACAACTGAGTGTCGTGATAGAACAGCTGGCCGCCGTCGACCTCGAGCTGATCCGCCTGGAGGTAGCCTGGGTTCGGCCATTGCGCCATAAGAATCCCCAACGAGGTGCCGTTGAGTTCGATCTGCCAGCCCGAGCCGTTCACCGCACCGAACGACCAGCTGCCATCTGCTGTCATCAGCGTTCCAGCCGCCCCTGATGCGAGCGTGCTGCCGTCCGTAGATGGCGTATAGGGTGGTGTATAGAGCGGCGGGGCCGGTAGTGGCGCGCCGAGGGTGGAGGGATCGACCAGGCTCGGCGAGGAGATCACGACCCAAGTGTAGCCGGTCCAGGCGTGCCAGATTTCGTCGTGGGAAAGAGCGAAAAGCTGCCCTCCGTAATTCACCTCCATCCGCTCGGCGCCGATCACGTCGAGCGCGCTGCCGGTATAGGAGACTACTGGCTTGCCGTTCAGCGTGATGTTGAAGAAACGGTTGTTGGACCAGACGGGTGCAGGGGCTACCGGACCAGCCCAACTCCAAGTCCCGTATCCATTAACGAGCTGCCCTCCAGTCTCGCCGATTATGATTGTGCCGTCGGGGCTAGGGGTATAGCCCAGACTGATATTCGGCGTGACCGAGATATTGCCAGCCATGTCCTTTACCTGGATGGCGAAGTTGCACGGATTGGCAGTCGTGAACCCGCTTATGTTGATGTTGTGCGAAGTCGTGTATGAATTCGCATTCGGAGGCCCGAGATAGGGCTCGGCTGCGTAGGTCGGGTAGCTCAGGTCTTTGCCGGCCCCGACGATGCACCAGCAGGGCTTGCTGGTCGTGAAGGTGAAATTAGCGCTCGTCGGTCCGGTGCGCGTGCCGACGATGTTGCTGATCACCGGCGGTGTGGTGTCGGTGCTGTCGGGCCCGGGTACGATAACCGGTGCTTGCCCGCTGATCCACTGGCAGCGGCGGATGTAATAGATCAGGTCGCGCAGATCGTTGCCGGTGATCTCGGGTCGCGGCACGCTGCCGCCGAAGCCGGCTTGGATGTACTCCGCCAGCCCGGCGTCGCCGGTGGTGGTGTTGGGGAATCTCCCACCTGGTCCGACCAGATCGTCGAATGTCGGCACGATGCTCGAACCAAAATGCGGATTGCCGGACTGCCCCGCCAGGCATTGGAACGAGGGCCGCATACCGTACGGGTAGAGGTACGCCTGGCACCCGGTCAGCCAGATGGCCATGCCGTTGATGTAGCGGTTGTAGTCGATGTTGATGCTGTTGACGGTATCACACGGCGGGTCGGAGGGCTGCAAGGGTCGCCACTGTTTGACGGTGAGCGTACCGAAACCGCTGGTTATCATCCGCGCCTGGGTCTTCGAGAACGCCACGGCCCAAGGATAATGACCGAAGTCCCCGAAGTCGTTGGGGGGGATACCCTCGGGCATCAGCAGCCCGGGCTGCGTCCAGTCCGAGAAATACGTCCCGTCAAGCGAGAGACGCGAGGTGGTCTCTGCATTGCCGATGGTGCCGGTATCGGCCGTGAAGCACACGATATCGTCCACTGGACCGCATGCTCCGGCGGTGTCCACTGCGAGCCAGCTCCAGTTGGTGGCTCCGGCGGGCGTTGGCCTATTGCCGAAAGCTCCGACGCAGAAGACCGTCTGCGGCGCCTGTCCATTGATCGTATGCCCGGGTGAAGGATTGATGCCTCGCACGATACCCGTGGCCAGCTCGAAATAGACGATCAGCCCCTGCGAAGTGAACCGCATCCCCATCGGCAGCGGGATCACGGCGTCCGCAAACGATACCGGGGTGAACGGACTGTAAGTCCGCAGCACGTTGAAGACCACATTATCCCCTGCAATGACACCGCCGCCGGTCACCGGGTCAGACATCGTGACATCGTTCCCATTGATGGCTGTGATGACGTTATTGAGCCCAGTGAGGTTAGCAGGGTTATCCTGATCGATCGCTCCCATGCCGATCTGGACCCCAGAGGCACTGACCAAGTGCAAAACGTTTGGCGATGCATCAGAGGAAAAAGTGGAGGTGGCTACCGTCGTTGAAACCCCGCCTATTATCGTGCTGATCGGGATGTCGTTCGGGGGCGCCTTGCCGCAGAGCGTGCTGACCGTGCTGCCGTCCGGGCTGATCACCCGGATGCAGGAATTGAGGTTGTCGGTGACGTACATGGTGCCGGCCGGCACGTCCGGCGGGTTCACCCCATTCGCCATGACGATGCTGAACGGCTGGTTGAAGAGGGCGACGGGTGCAGCGCCGCTGACCGCTTCGGTCGCGCGGCCGTCCTGGTAGCCTGGCGTGCCGTCCTGCCCGGCGTAGCGGGTAATCGTCGGGTTTGTCAGGCTCGACGTGAAGTCGATCTTGACGATGCAGCAGTCGAGGACCTTGGTGACATAGAGGATGAGCGGGTTGCGCGGGTCGAAGCAGAGGTCGTTGGCGTTTCCGATGTCGCCAAAGCTGGGCGTGCCGATGGTCCCGACGAAGATCTGCGTCGACTTTACCTGCGCATCGTTGCCGTATTCGAGCGGGAGCTGGCTGCGGTCCCGCTTGACACCGGCGATCGTCGTCGCGGTCCCGGTATGGTCGAGGGTGAAGACCCGCCCACCGAGATCGCAGCCGACCCAGATCGGGTGGCCGTTAGAATCGACCCATGGCGAGTTGACCGGGGCCTCGACGAAGTTGGCGTAGGGCGACACCATATTATCATCTCGGCCGCCATCCATGTAGTTGTGGAGGGAAACGCCAGGATAAGCCTCGGCGACGGTGATGCCGGTCTCAGGGGTGAAGCCCAGGCCCACGACACCGCCCTGAGTAGTCGTGTACAGCTGAGGGTTGTTGTAGTACTCGCCGCAGTTGGGCTCGGAGATGGCCTCGTGAAACCAGTTCGTCTCGCTCCGTAGCGACGGGTCGCCCGACGGTGGCATGAACGTTGGTGTGGGGTAGGGGTAGGCATTGTTGTGCTGCGGCGTGCCGGGATATTTGATGAAGTCGATCCCGTCACTGACGAGGAGAAGGTTGTAGCCGGAGTCAATGAGCGGGACGGTCTGCGCTCCGGTGTTCGTGCCGTGGTTCAGGATGACGATCTGGAAAGGCAGATTGACCAGCTGCGCGGCGGTTATGCCGGGACTGTTGCACTCGATCCACCTCATCCCTAGGACGTAGGTTCCGTCGGGATATTGCGTGGTGTCGATCGTGAAGGCGAAGGACGGCCCGGTCATGTATGGGCTGATCGGCGCACCGTTCAGTGTCCACTGCGCGACCACCGATCCGTTCGCCGGAGTGACGAAGAAGAAGAAGCCATCGACCGTAATCGAGCCCGTCACCGGGTAGGCACTCAAGACGGTGGGCGGCGAAGGGTTAGCGATGTAAGTCTTCCAGATCGCATAATGGCCCGCCCCGTCAAAGGTGTCGTGCGACCACAGCGGTGTGGCCGGGGGCGGCGGTGGAGCAGCGGCGGCAACCGTGAATGGTGTACGGGCGAGAACGGTATAGCCGTCATTGAAATAAAACCGCGCCTCATATGAACCGGCAGTCGCCGGCGCAGTCATTTGGATGCTTGCCGAAGTCAAGCCTGAGGCAGGGGCTGTTTGCGTGCCATTCAGATAATCCCAACTGAGAAAGGCAGTGTCAGCACTCCCGGTAACGGATAGCCCAATCCAGTCGGTGGTCGTTCCCGGACCGTTGGCTACCGCAACCGTAATGCTAGCGCCTGGCGATACGGTTGCGTTGCCAGACCCATCCACCGTTATCGCTGCCGCAGGCTTGACGGCAGTTACCTTGACCACGATCGAGCTAGAGACCGTCACGCCGTTCTCGGTTGCGGTAACGATCCAGGTCTGCGACCCGTCGTCCGCCGAATTCAGCGCTCGGGCGAGAACCAGGTTGTTGCCGGACATCGTTACGATGCCGGCCGGGCTGGCGGCAAGATTACCGGTGAAGGCCGAGCCGTCGGACATCGACACCGAGACGGCGGCCACCATAGTGCCGGCGGCCGCATTATCCGGTAGGGACGCAACAGTCGGGGTGAAGGTGACGCCCGTCGGTGTCGGGCTGGCGGCGTTGACCTGGACCTGGATCGAGCCCGAGACCGTCACGCCGTTCTGGGTAGCGGCAACGGTCCAGGTCTGCGACCCGTCGTCCGCCGACGTCAGCCCTCGGGTGAGCACCAGGTTGTTGCCGGACATCGTTACGACGCTGGCCGGGCTCGTGGTGAGGGTGCCGGCGAACGCCGAGCCGTCGGACATCGACACCGAGACGGCGGCCACCGTGGTGCCCGCAGCCGCGTTATCGGGCAGCGAGACCGCACTCGGGGTGAATGTGACGCCTGTCGGTGTGGCGTTGACCTGGACCGGGATCGAGCCCGAGACCGTCACGCCGTTCTGAGTAGCGGCAACGCTCCACTGATGCGGACCGTCATCCGCTGCGGTCAGGGCACGCCCGAGCACCAAGCCGTTGCCGGAAATCGTCACCGTCCCGGCCGGACTCGCGGTGAGGGTGCCGGCGAACGCCGAGCCGTCGGACATCGACACCGAGACGGCGGCTACCGTGCTGCCCGCGGCCGCATTATCGGGCAGCGAGACCGCACTCGGGGTGAATGTGACACCTGTCGGTGTGGCGTTGACCTGGACCGGGATCGAGCCCGAGACCGTCACGCCGTTCTGAGTAGCGGCAACGCTCCACTGATGCGAACCGTCATCCGCCGACGTCAACGCTCGGGCGAGCACCAGGTTGTTGCCGGAAATCGTCACCGTCCCGGCCGGGCTGGCGGCAAGAGTGTCGGTGAAGGCCGAGCCGTCGGACATCAACACCGAGACGGCAGCCACCGTGCTGCCGGCCGCCGCATTATCCGGCAGGGAGGCAGCAGTCGGGGTGAACGTGACACCAATCGGTATGGCGTTGACCTGGACCTGGATCGAGCCCGAGATCGTCACGCCGTTCTGAGTAGCGGCAACGCTCCACTGATGCGGACCGTTATCTGCGGAGGTGAGGGCGCGCGCGAGCACTAAATTGCTGCCGGAGATCGTCACCGTCCCGGCCGGGCTCGCGGTGAGGGTGCCGGTGAAGGCCGAGCCGTCGGACATCGACACCGAGACGGCGGCCACCGTGCTGCCCGCAGCCGCGTTATCGGGCAGCGAGACCGCACTCGGGGTGAATGTGACGCCTGTCGGTGTGGCGTTGACCTGGGCCTGGATCGAGCCCGAGACCGT
>JAFAHQ010000363.1 GCA_019237135.1 Alphaproteobacteria bacterium | reverse complement strand
GGTCAGTTCAGCATAGGTGACGCCGTCCTACCCCCGCAAGGGTCGGCAAAGGGGCAGGAAGAGCCATTCCAAGCGCGAAGGCTGAGTGACCGAGAAGGGTCATGCCTGAGCGATTCAGCCGAGCTCTGCGGGCTGTCGCAACGGCGTCGACAGCGGGCATTCGCGTCACGGCTTTGACACGTGTTACGCTGATGTCCCTGCAGGGGCAACATCGCGGTGCCCTAAACCGATCGGCGCGGAGCGATGGTCTGAACTCTGAGCCTGTACACATCGACATGCCGACAGTAGGTGTGGCGGCGCGCACGCAAAAAGCATAAGCGATTTGGGAACCGAAATGTTTAAATATAGGATCCTTGCCTGCCTGCTGACGCTGTCCGCTATCGTGGCCACGCCCGCGGCGGTCGCACAGACCATCCCGGACTACGCTGCGATTGTCGCTACTCCCGACCGAAGCGACGCGGATCGCAAGCTCGACACCAACCGCGCTCCGGCGCAGTGGCTGGCGTTCATTGGCGCGAAGCCCGGCATGAAAATCCTCGACATCTTCGCGGTATACGGGTGGAAAGCGGAACTTCTGGCGCGCGCCGTAGCGCCGGACGGCAAAGTTTATGCGCAAAATTCAGAAGCCGTTTTTGCGCGCGTAAAGGATCGGCTCGATGCGCGGCTCAAGACCCCAGCAACCGCCAGTATCGTCTCGGTGGTGCGGCCATTCGAGGATCCTGCGCCACCGGGTATGCATGATTTCGATCTCGTGACGTTTTTCTATGCCTATCACGACATCACCTACCTTGGTGTCGATCGCGCAAAGATGAATAAGGCTTTCTATGATGCACTGAAGCCGGGCGGCGAATTGGTCGTGGGCGATTACTCGGCCAAGCCCGGCGCGGGCACGAGCGTCGTCCAGACCTTGCACCGTTCGGACGAAGCGCTGGTCAGGTCGGAGATCGAGGCGGCGGGATTCAAATTGATCGACCACGGCGATTTCCTCCACGTTCCTGAGGATGCCCGAGACGCCCCCTCGCATTCCTCAGCTCAACCGGTCGATATCTACATGCTCAAATTTCGCAGCCGGGCTGACCCGCAAAAAGCGCCCGTTACGAATCCAGCCGGTGCCTGAGCAGCGGCGCCTCCCAGCGATGGGCGCCGCCGGGTAAGCCTGCCGTGTTGCGGTCGTGCACAGCGGGCGTGTTCCGCTCGATAAGGTTTGCAGGCGCTACACGCTCTAGATCGACGAGGTCCAGGCCTGGTAAAGCCGGCTACGAACGTGACTACGGAAGTTCACGCGACGGACCCGAGGACTGCTTCTCGCGTCGGCCCGTGTATCGAAATGCCTGCTCGGGGTCGACTGCCACGGTTCGATCAGGGCCCCGCGAACGGCCGGGATCGGCACGAAATCCGGCGTTCTAGACCAGGCCATTGAGCGGCAGCGCGGGGTGGATTCCGATCCCTCGCCGACGCGCGCCAACGGCGAGGTAGCGCCGATTCCGGCTATTGCCGCCTCGACCCGACAATGGCGAGGTCGAGAAACCTGGGGTTCAGCGCGTAGCCATCAAGCGGCCTGCCGCCTTCGACCTAACCGCTATGGAACCGTGATCAGGCGATGCCGGGCCATATACTTGACCGGTCCCAGTCCGTGGCCCCGTGAGGTCCTGGGAGCGATTCTGAAGGCTGCCGGCGCGTCCACGCCAGATTGCAACGGCCAGTGCATTCGAGCGCGTTATAGCGACCTAGGTAGCCGTCGCTGGGGCACACCGGTCGGGCAGCGCGGGCGTTCTCAGCTTACGCGTCTGTTCGACGACCGCCTGGAGGCCCTCTCGATGGCGGTCAGGTATCGGGCGACGGTTCGAGGTTCGGGTTCTTGCGCCTCACCGCGCCCAGCTGACTAGCCCCGTTCGCCGTAAACCGGAGCCGGAGGCGGCGGCGGGGCCGGAGGCGGCGGCGGGGGCTGATAGGAGACCGGTTGCGGCGGCGGGGCGGGCTGCTGACACCCCGCCAAGAGCGCCGCGGGAACTACGACGGCAACTATCGCCGCACTACGCAACAGCCTGTGGGCCACTTTTTTGGCAACGTCGATCATCCGTTCCTCCACGGTTGAGACGCTCGTAAACAGTTAAATCTAACAGCGATAGCAAGTAAAAAGTCAACAGGACAGATGTGTTGAATGGGTCGGCAAAGGTCGAGGAGTGGCACTAGATCGCGCGCCGTGACACAAGGTCGGCTTTGGTCGCCAAAGCCAATGACTTACGCCCCTCGAGCTCAAGCGTCCCGACGCGCGAGCCACCGTCAGGGCCGATCAGTGAGCATGTTGCTGCTTGAAGAAACTTCGTCCTGGTGGGCACAATCGTGTTGTATCAACATTGCTGGACACCATCGCGTATAGGTTTCCTCCAACCTCGATCCCGAGCCGCGAATTCGCACCGCGGTTTTCCACCGCCTGAAGCGCAAGTCGCGCCGGGATCACGCTTTAGGTGAGGCTACCTTGTTCTCATCAAGTGGCCTCTCGATGAGAGGCCGTTTGGCATCCGTCGGACTGATTGCAGGCGGCGCGATCGTTCTCGCCGCATGTGCCCCTGCTCCGCCGGTAGTCCTTGCAGGGGGGTCGCAGTCCGAGCCAGTCTTCGCGCTGGCGCCGCATGCCAACACTCAACTCGGCAAGCTGATCGACAGCGCACCGGAGTTAGTCGTCGCCGGTGAACGGTTGAATGTCGGTTTGCTACGACGCTTCTACGCGGGCCATGGCTTCGAGCCGATATGGACGACCCGGCAGGCGCAGGCGGATTCACTGATGAATGCCGTGTTGCGCGCCGGCGATCACGGTCTCGCCCCTGAGCTGTTTCACGCGAACCTGCTGCGGCAGACAGCGACATTGCCGCCGCTTGACCGCGAACTGTTGGTGTCGGACGCCTTTCTATCGTATGCCGACGCGCTGGCCCGCGGCGCCATGCCGGCTGAACGCCGAACAGACGACGAGGTTCTGACGCCCGAGCCGATCGATGTTGCTGCTGCGCTCGACGCCGCTATCGGCAGCCCCGATCCGGCGGCGGTGATCGAGGCGCTGGCGCCGACGACGCCGACCTACCGGGCGCTGCGCCAGGTTTTGCAGAGATATCGCTCGGGCACCCCGGCCGGCGACAAGGCCACGACGAACCGCGTGCGCGAGATTGAGGTAAACCTTGAACGCCAACGCTGGCTGCCGCGGCAGCTGCCGGCGGAACGTGTTTGGGTCAACGCTGCCGACGCCCAGCTGGTATTTTATCGCGCCGATCGGCCGGTCTTCTCCACGCGGGTCATTGTCGGCCAAGATGAGAGGCGCAATCAGAGCCCGGAGTTCCGCGCCACGATGGATGGAATTTTGTTCAACCCGCCATGGAACATCCCGGAGGACATCGCCACCGAGGAAATCCTGCCGAAGACCAGTTCCGACCCGAATTATCTGGCGCGGCATAACATGGTTATGCTGCCCAATGGCGGGCTGCAGCAGCTGCCGGGACCCAACGCAGGGCTCGGGCAACTAAAGTTCGAGATGGAGAACCGGTTCGGCGTTTACCTGCACGATACCCCGTCAAAAAATCTGTTCAGCCGCGATAACCGCCGCATCAGCCATGGATGCATACGGGTGCAGAATCCCCGCGAATTGGCCGCCCTGCTGATGCAGCAACCGATCGACACGATCAATCAAGCGATCGCGGTGGGCGGCACGACCCGAAGCAATCTGCCAGCGCCCGTACCGGTATTCGTGGTCTACCAGACCGCGTATGTAGACAGCGACGGCGCGTTGCAATTTCGCCCCGATGTATACAACCGCGACGCCGAGATCTGGCCGCACCTCGATCCGGTGCGGCAGCCGGTGGCGGAGCGCGCGCCGCCGGGGCAACCCCGGGGCTGACCTTTAAACGCATCGCTGGCGGAAATGGCAGACTAGCAGACTGCCAGCCACCGATTACAAGTGCTTAGATGAGATCACGATCAGATCAGGCCGCTCGCTGCGTCAGCTGCTGCAGATGCCGACCTTCGCCGTGCAGGAAGTCGAACGACTGCTGTAGGGACCACCAGGCGCCCGAAGTCGTTGGGCTTCCCAAGCAAACGGTTGGGGGTCGATCTGCCCCCACCTGACCAAGGTCCGATGTGGTGCATGACCCGCCATCGCCTGTGACCGAACAGAGCGCGACAGAGCGCGGGCCAAGGGTCGAACCAGGGAGCTCCTTGATGATTGCGCGAATGGCCGCTGTCAAGCGCAGGCCCGCCGTCATCCCACGTCTTTCAAAAAAAATTGGCGAAAATAATTCCACCCGACGGATTCCCTCCGGGCGTGGGTAGGTACAAGTCTGAGGGATGCGCAAAGATGTCGTCGTCGGAGTGAACGCCGCCCATCGTGCTCGTCTGGACGCCATAGGCCCCACGTCCGGCTACCTCTCCCGCTGGTGCTCGACCGGATCCGTCACGCAAAGGGCGGCAGCAAGACCGGTACCATTCGCCGCGTGATGCAGCGGGCGATGCAGGACCATTGCGCCGTCTTCCGCGCCGCGAATCTGCTCGAAGAAGGGGCGCGCAAGATGGCCGAGATCGCGCGCGCCCTCGAAGACCTCGTCGTCACCGACCGCTCGATGATCTGGAACACCGATCTCGTCGAGGCGCTCGAGCTCGACAATCTGATCGGCCAGGCGCAGGTGGTGCTGCATTCCGCCCTATACCGCACCGAGAGCCGGGGCGCGCACGCCCGCGAGGATTACCCCGCGCGCGACGATGAGAATTGGCTCAAGCACACTCTCGCCTGGCGCGACGATGCCGGCCGGGTGAGGCTCGGCGACCGCCCGGTGCATCTCTTGCCGCTGTCCAACGAGGTCCCGGCCTTTCCGCCGAGCGAGCGGGTCTACTGAAGGGCTCGTTCGGTGGACGGGTTGAGCGGCAGCAGCGGCATTGGTTGACCACAGCATCGCATGAAGCGCCTCCGACGCCGCGATCACGGCGCAACTTTCCGGCGGTTCTCCCGCATTGGCGCGCGCTGTCTTTGACGGGTGGAACGCTCACCTGCCGTGCTGGCTGTCGGTGCCGGTTATCGAAGAACATGATGCGACCTCCAGCTCACCCGCGAGAAACAGCCCCAGGACTGTTGAACTTGCCCAGCACACGACGAAGCCGCCGTCGCGGCAGTCGCCTATTTGCCCAGAAACCGGCGAAGGACAAGTCCCCCGCCCCCGACACCGGCGGTAACGATATTGCCGTCGGGCTGGACGATGACAGCTTCGAAATCGGCATCGGTAGGTGGGACATTGGCCAAGAGTCCCCCATTCCCGAAAGTGGAATCGAGAACTCCCGCCGGGGTCAGGCGCGCCAGTCCATTAGAGGTGATCGGACCGGGCTGGGTAAAATGTGTCTGCGAGCCCGCTACGACAATGTCTCCATTCGGTGCAACAGTCACGCCCTGGACCATGGCTTGGATTTCGGGTCCCCCAGGGGGAATAAAGTGGAAGCTCGGGTTGGCGAAGGTCGGGTCTGGTCTGCCGGTCTCCGTGAAGCGCTGCACTTCAACCGAAGAGTCGTGACCGCGCGACTCCTCGCCAACGAACAGGTCGAATGCGTTAAGATAGTCGCCGTCCACCGACTGGAAAACGTTGAATCCGGATGCCGGCTCAGTGGCGACGATCTTTGCCGCGCTGATAGTAGGCAGGACGCTACCCTTGGAGGTGTATTCCGCAACTCCTTGTCCAGCCACGACCAGGATGTTGCCGTTGGAGAGCAGAGCCAGGGCGTGGCAGGCGCCGGGCGGGTTTGCAATCACGCTTCCCCCGCTGCCAAAACTCGTGTCCAGCGCGCCGGAAGAAGTGAAATGCGCCAGTGCGATCTGAGAAGGTGCGCCCCGCCCGACGGGGAACAGTGAGGCGCATGCCAGCACGCTTCCGTCGGGCTCAGTTAAAACGACATCGTTGAAGGGCGACCGGTTGCCCAAGTCCGCAAGCGCCAGCCCATTATTGCCAAAGGTGGTATCAATATTGCCATTAGCGTTCAGACGCTCGACCTCGAGGGCTATCTGACTATTGTTTGGGTCCGTGACGATTCCGGCGACTACGATCTGGTCGCCCGCGGCGATCGACATACTGCTGCCGATCGTAACCGCAACACCGTTGTTGCCGAAACTCGTGTCCAGCTCGCCGTCGGTGGTGTATCGAAAGACCTCATTGCTCGCGGGCGCCAACGCCAGAACAATAATATCGCCAGTGCTCTGCAATCGGATGGTGTTGACGCCGCTAAGACCAAGGTTGCTAACCGCTACTCCACCCGTGCCGAAGGTTGGATCGAAGCTGCCTGCCGCACCGTGGGCAGTCTCCATGCCGATGAGTTGGCCGATTACCAACATTCCAGGCAACAAGCATCTCATAAGTGTCTGCGCCATTTCTTAACCTCCTGCGGACGGACTGGTTGTGGCAATGCAGGAGAGAGTCTTTCAGCGAAGACTTTATTCCCCGGTGGCGAGATGCTCACGAGTTCGTGATGGACAAAGCGGAAGCACGCCGGCGGATCGTAGTCCGGAAGAGGCTGACCCTCCGGTGAAGCGGTTGGATGCAGACGTGGCTGGCGCCAGCGGTCCTCGCCGCATAATTGCGACGAGGATGGGAGGGGCAATGACGGCCGAGCGCAGGGAGCACTGAGAGCCTCATCTCACGGATCCCCGTTGGGCACTGGGGATTTCGAACGATCTGTCGCGGTCGATCGGATCATCCGTGGCTGCTGGAAACACCGAGGTCGCTCGGTCTCTCGCCGATCTCGTCGTCACCGACCGCTCGATGATCTGGAACACCGATCTCGTCGAGGCGCTCGAGCTCGACAATCTGATCGGCCAGGCGGAGGTGGTGCTCCATTCCGTCCTATACCCCACCGAGAGCCGCGGCGCGCACGCCCGCGAGGATTATCCCGCGCGCGACGATGCGAATTGGGTCAAGCACACCCTCGCCCGGCGCGACGATGCCGGCGGGGTGAGGCTCGGCGACCGCCCGATTCATCTCTCCCCGCTGCCCAACGAGGTGCCCGCCTTTTCCGCCGAGCCATCGGGTCTACTGACGCGACCGGGGCGATCGCCTTGGGTGGCCTAGACGGGGCTCCGAGGGCGAGCCGTGTCGCCGTTGGCGGTCAGTCTGGCCACCGCGACACAAATTTCAGTCGGAAGATGGCTCGCTTGATGACGCTGTAGGCCGCCGGGCGGAGCGGCTTTCGTCGATCGGCTTTCTACGCACCCTCCACGGAAAAAACTTAGCCCCCGCGGATTGAGCACCCGCCGTAGCCCCGACCGCGTCGGCAGCACGCGCAATATCAATAGCCTTTCGAGGCGCTCCAGCCCCAGGCGCGCTTCACGCGCGCGATGGTCGATTTCGACCCGGGCTGCGCTCCACCACGGGAGATCGGGTCTCAACATAATTGTCCTCCACGCCGCAACCACCTCGGCTCCCAAGCCGATGTCGCCGCGAAAATGGGGCGCCGCGG
>JAFAHQ010000106.1 GCA_019237135.1 Alphaproteobacteria bacterium | reverse complement strand
GCCGATCTGCGCCACCAGCCGCACAGACGCCAAGCGGTCGAGCCGCGCCATCAGCGAGTCGTGCAAGGTGGTCGGAATTCCCGCCAGCGGGACGCCGCTCTCCAGGACGCTTTTGGTCAATTCCTCGATGAACAATGGCACGCCATGTGCGATCGACGATCTGATCGACGACCTCGTCGGGCAACGCCTTGCCGCCGGCGATCTGCGCCACCAGAGCGCCCCGATCGCGGCGGTCCAGGCGATTGAGGGTGAGCATCGTCACCTGCGGCTGGCCGGTCCAAACCGGCTGGAACTCCGGGCGGAACGTCACGATCAGCAGCACCGGCAGGCTGCGGACGCGCTCGATCGTGAGGTCGAGCAATTCGCGCGAGGTCGGGTCGATCCAATGCGCGTCCTCGAAGACCATCAGCACCGGACGCTGGCACGCCAGAGCTTCAAGCTGCCGGGCCAGCGCTTCCAGTGTCCGCTCCTTCTTGCGCTGCGGCGTGAGGTTCGGCAGCGGGTGGCGGTCCGCAACCGGCAATGACAGCAGATCGGCGATGAATGCCACATCTTCGTCGGGCGGCGCGGCGCGAGCCAGCAAGGCCTCGAGTTTGTCGAGCCTGGCCGCGGGCGGGTCATCAGGCACGAACCCGGATGCTCGCCCGAGCTGGTCGACGAACGGGTAAAGTGCGCTGTCCTGGTAATAGGGCGAGCAGAAATAGCGCAGGCGGATATGGGGCTCGGCGTGGAGGCGCCCTTCCAGCTCAGCAGTGATGCGCGACTTGCCGATGCCGGGCTCGCCGGAGATCAGCACGACCTGGCCGTCGCCAGCTTTGGCGCGCGCCCAGCGGCGCATCAGCAGGTCGATCTCCTCGTGGCGTCCAACCAGCGGGGTTAGCGCCGAGCCGCGCAACGCCTCAAACCGGCTCGCGACGGCGCTCGGCTGCAATACCCGCCACACCGAAACCGGCTCGGCGATACCCTTGACCTCGATCGCGCGGAGATCGCAGTACTCGAACAGATCGCCAACCAGCCGCCGCGTGCCCGCGGCAATGACGACTGCGTCCGGCTCGGCCAGGGCTTGCAAGCGAGCGGCGAGGTTGGGTGTTTCGCCGACGACCGATTGCTCCTGCGCCGAGCCCTCGCCGATCAGATCGCCGACGACCACCAGCCCGGTGGCGATGCCGACGCGCGCTTGCAGCTTGACGGATTTGACATCGAGCCGGGCGACGGCATCGGTAATACCCAACCCCGCCCGGATCGCCCGCTCGGCGTCGTCCTCATGGGCGCTCGGATAGCCGAAGTAAACGAGAACCCCGTCGCCCATGTATTTGGCAACAAATCCGTCGAGGCTCCGGACGACATCGGCGACGGCCCCGTGATAGGCGGCGATGACCTCGCGAAGATCCTCAGGATCGAGACGTGCCGATAGTTCGGTTGAGCCGACCAGATCGCAAAACATCACCGTCAGCTGCCGCCGTTCGGCATCGGTTCGTACCGGCGCGTTGGGGAAGGAGGCCGGCATTTGGGCGCCGAGCGTGGCAATCGCATCGAGTAGCCGCCGCCGATGCCCGACCAAACTGACACCGAGGTCTTTCAAGTCCTCGGTCGTCAGGCTCGGCAACACTCGTTCGTCGATCGCGTTGTCGCGAAACGCCGCTTCGTATTGCTGCAAGCCGAGATTGTGGAGCCAGGCTGCGATGTCCACCGTCGCCTCCCCGCCGCGGTCGGCACCGCGCGCTTTACTTTAACGAGATTGCAGGTCGCGCGCGAGGAATCAGCGCGACTGGTCGCCGTCCTCGCACGCCCATCCGCTTGCTGCCGTCGTCGACCGGCTAATCGCCGAAACCCTGATGGGTTTATAGATGTTGACCAGCCGAAGGACGACTCCAAGGAGGCTGACATGACTGCAGCGGTAAAGCCGATCCCCGAGGGCTACCACACCGTGACACCCTATCTGATCTTGAGTGGCGCCGGCGACGCGATCGACTTCTACAAGAAGGCGCTCGGCGCCGAGGAGGTTCTGCGGATGGCGGATCCTGACGGCAAAGTGCACCACGCCGAGATCAAGATCGGCGATTCCCGCATCATGCTGGCCGACGAGCACCCCGAGATTCGGGCGTTAAGCCCAAAGACCGTTGGCGGCTCGCCGGTTTCGATCCACCTATATGTCGGCGACGTCGATGGCGCAGTCGAGCGCGCCGTCACGGCTGGCGCAAAGCTCATTCGGCCGGTGGCCGATCAGTTTTATGGTGATCGCGTCGGCGGGATCGAGGACCCGTTTGGCTATCGCTGGTTCATCGCCACCCGCAAGGAAGCTCTGACGATGGACGAGATTCGCCGGCGCGGCGCGGCGCAGGGCCGGTAGCGCTTCAATCGGAACGGTCCCGGCGCTACATAGGGTCCGACAAACAAGGAGGAGAGGGCGATGGACGACAAGACCCGCACCGAACTCGAGGCTGCAGCCTTTCGCCGGCTAGTCGGGCATCTGCGCGAGCGCACGGATGTTCAGAACATCGATATGATGAACCTGGCGGGCTTTTGCCGCAATTGCCTGTCGCGGTGGTACCGCGAGGAGGCCGAGCAGCGCAGCATCCCGCTCTCGGACCCGCAAGCGCGCGAGATCGTCTATGGTATGCCGTACGACGAATGGCGGGCGAAATACCAGAAGGAGGCGAGCGCCGAGCAAAAGGCTGCCTTCGCCGCCTCGCAGAAGCGCTAACTTCTGCGCGCTGACGGCCCCGCCTTGCGCCTGCCGGGGCCGGTCGCTATGTTCCGCGCCCGCGCTGCGGGGGCAGCACGGTTAGGGGAAGAGGGGGACCATGCCGGATGTCGGGGGTGTCGCGGTCGAGCGTCTGAAATCCTTTATCGAGCGGATCGAACGGTTCGAGGAGGAAAAGCGTGGACTTAGCGGTGACATCAAGGAAGTCTACGCCGAGGCTAGGAGCAGCGGGTTCGAGCCCAAGATCATGCGTCAGGTCATCAAGCTGCGCAGGATGGACAAGCAAGACGCCGACGAAGAAGAGAGCCTGCTCGATCTCTACAAGCGCGCCCTCGGGATGATCCCCGAGGCCGGCATCGAAGCGCAAGCCGCCGAATAGCGGGTCAGGCCGCGAAGCGGGGTTTGACCGCTTCGCACAGCAGGCGCATTGCCGTTAGCACCCGGTCGTGCGGGATCAGGCCGCCGCAATTGAGTTCGGCGAGAATCCCGCTCAGGCCAATTTTCGCCTGCAGGGAACGAAGTTTTTCGACGATCGCGTCAGGGGTGCCGACCAGCGCATTGGTGCGCAAGGCGTCGTCATAATCGATTTTGCGAAGCTGTTCGACGCGCCGCATGCGCCGGGCGGCGGTTTCGGGGTCGACCAGCTTCGCTGCTCCTTCGAGCAAATTTGCCTGTTCGTGGTAAAAATGCATGACGCTTTCCCGAGGCTCGGAGCGGGCGCGCCCATCGGTCTCGGCGATATAGGTCGGCGCCGACACGAAGACCTGGCCTTTGCCGGGATGGCCGGCTTCCTCCCAGGCCTCGTGATAGCTGCGGATCTGCTCGGCGAGGGCGGCCCAAGAGGTGTGGCGCACCGAAGCGAAGATCGGCGCGCCGCGCCGGCCGATCGCTGGGAAGGTGTCGGGGGTGCTGGCGGCGATGCGGATCGGCGGGGTCGGCTTCTGATAAGGCTTAGGCACAACTGCGACGTCCTTGAAGCTGTGGTAGGCGCCGTCGTACGAGAAGCTCGCCTCGGTCCAGGCCCGCTCGATGATGTCGAGGATCTCGCGGAAGCGCGCACGGCTCTCGGCGTATGACACGCCATACGCCTCATAGGTCTGCGCCACCCCGCTGCGGCCGACCCCGAAGATCAGCCGCCCGTGGCTCAACTGATCGACCGTGGCGGCTTCCTCGGCCAGTCGCAATGGGTGACACAGCGGCAATACCTGGACGGCAATGCCGATCTTGATGCGGCGGGTGCGCGCCGCGATCGCGCTGGCGATGCTGAGTGGCGCCGACAACAGCGAGCGGTGCGGCTCGAAGTGGAGTTCGGCGAGCCACATCACATCGAGCCCCCAACGTTCCGCGGCGTCGACCTGCTCCATTGCCTCGTCGAAGGCCTCGCTGTCGCTCCGACCCGGGAGTGACGGAAACTCGTGAAACATCCCGAATTCCATGATCCTGCCTCAATGCGGTGCTTTAAGCTCCTGCCTCAAACTAGCCAAGCTGGCGGATTCGGGCCACGGCGCTCTTTGCCCGGCGTCGCCGTCGCCCCACGAAATTGAAGTAGGAGTGATCCAGTGACGACATTCGTGCTGATCCACGGAGCTTATCAGGGCGGCTGGATTTGGCAGCCGACGGCAACGCGTCTTCGAGCTGCCGGGCACCTCGTCTATGCCCCCACGCTCGACGGCTGCGCCGAGCGACGCCATTCGCTGCGGCCCGCCATCACAACCGCGACGCACGCGACCGACATCGCCGAGCTGATGTTCTACGAAGACCTGCGCGATGTCGTGCTGGCCGGCACCAGTGCCGGCGGCATGGTGTTGTGCCGCGCCGCGGAACTGGCACGCGAGCGAATCGCCCGACTGGTCTTCATCGACGCCTTGGCGCTCCTGGACGGCGAGCGCATCGCAGAGATTGTCAATCGAACCACGGCGCGCGTCACGACGGCGCTCGCCGCCGGGCCGTCGCGCGAGGATGCCGAAGGCCGGATGTTCGCCGGGCTCGATCCGGCCCTACGCGCCTGGGCGCTGGCCCGCTACACGCCCCACCCCGTCGCTGCGATGGAAGCTCCGGTCGAGCTGAAGAGCTTCTGGAGCCAGACTTGGCCCGCGACGGTAATCCGCTGTCGCCGCAGCGCCAACCCGCCCGAGGCGCACCAGCGTCGCACTGCCGAAAAGCTAAACGGCAAGTATCTTGAACTCGACGCCGGCCACTACCCGATGCTGTCGGACCCCGACGCGTTGGTCCCGCTGCTGATCCAGGGTTAACCGTCGGGTTCAGTCCATTCCGGATGAGGAGAGGGGTTCGATTTCGTACATTACGCGGACTTCGCCAGGCTGGCGAAACGGATACTTGTCCTTTCCAAGGTACTTCTTGGCCAGAGAATCGATATGCGCGTCGGCACCCTCTTCGAGGACCCGGCGGACGCGGCCGCGGATCTGCACGTAACGATAGGGCTGGTCGGGATCCATGATGGCGAGCGCCACCGGCGACCCCGCCTTCAAGTTGCGAGCCTTCACCCTCCCCTTGGCTGTGTTCACACGGACGACCCCGCTTGTGTAATCGAACCATACCGGAGTCACCTGCGGCGTACCGTTCCGCATCAATGTGGCGAGATTGGCAAATGCCTTCTTTTGCTGCAGGAGATCGAGATATTTTTCGAGGATCGCTGCCATTTCAGGAATTCCTTTTCGGAGCCGAGCGCCGCAAACGGTAAATCGCAACAGCCGCGTCATGTGACGGCGGGCCGCCCCACTAACGGGAAAATGCAGTCCGGGTTCCTACGCTCTCTGCCCAGCGCTTCATCAGCGTGTTCGAAGCCTGCCGCCTGGGAGATAGGCGTTTAGTCTGCGATCGGTGGTCGCGATCGCAACCGGGTGTCCGGCGATCTCGCGGTCACTTCGCCTTGGGTTGCCAGAGCCCCAGCGCCGCGCCGGTCGGGTCGATGATGATCGAGAATGAACCTGCGTTCGGTACCTCGGTGACATCGCGCATGACCGTGGCGCCGAGCGACTTAGCTTTGGCCGTCGCCGCCGTGACATCGTCGACAAGCGCGTAAGCGAGCCAGGCTGACGGCGCACCGGGAACCGGGTGCTTCATCATGCCCCCGCCGGTACCCTCACCGACATTGATCATCGTATAGCTCATGCCACCACCCATATCCATGTCCTGCAGCTGCCAGCTGAACAGCGACTGGTAAAAGGTCTTTGCCTTGCCGAGATCAGTGGTCGCGAGTTCGACATGCACGAATGGATTTGCCATGACCGCTCTCCCGCATTCAGCCTTGATGACGGGCAGCATCGTATCTCAGTGAGAGGATGACGGGCAACGCCCCTATTGGGGAGGGGCGCGCAGGTTGCCGCGTGATTCATACTGCTGGACGCGCAAAGAGCCGAGGGCAACATTGAGATCCGCCGCCTCGATTGAGCGCCCGTCCTTGCGGCAGACGCTCGCGTGGATCACGTAGACGTGACCTCCGAGCCAGGTCGGTCCGCGCTTCTCGACCGCCCGGCAATCGGCAGACCCGACCGAAAACGCCATCGTGGTCAGATCCCCGCTTTCCAGATAATCACGCCACCCGCTCCCCTTTCTTGTAATCTGGTTCATGTCCGGGAAGTCCTCGCGAAGATCGCTGTAGTGCGCTTGGGCATAGCAGCCCTTGTGCTGACTGCCGATGGCGCTGACGTAATTTGGATCGACCACAATGACATCGGCTTCGATCACCAGATTGCCGAGGTTGGTGATGACTAAATCGTGACCCATTCGGCAATTCGATGCATCGATCGATAGATTTCCGGCCGGCAAGCCCATTCCTTCGTGCCCCAGCAAGGGGCCGGTCTTGCAAGTGCTCGCCGTGACCGAGCTTATCTTCGCGGCACCGCATGGAATCTCCGGCCATTTATCTTTCTCGACCCGCGGGTTGGAGGAATAGGGGCTCCATTTCTTCCAGGACGGGGTAATCGGCGGCGCGGTGACCGTGACATCCGGCAGACCGAGATTCGACGGGTCGGCAGCGAAGGCGCCTGGCACCAGTAGCGGGATTGCCGTTACCACGAGACAGCGTGCCAGTGCGAGAGCCGCTCGCATATTGCGCTCCTAGCGCGTCCAGATGCGGACCATGCCGGTACGACCCCTGAGCGCCTGCTCGCCTCGATCGTGCAATTGGCTCGCCAGTGCAGCTGCGGTTTCCGAAGCTCCCGATGTGACGGCGCCGACCAGAGCGTCACCGACGACGAGCGGGGTTTCGAGGCTGCGGGTCAGCCGCTGCAGCCGGCTCGCGGTATTGACCGTGTCGCCGATCACCGTGAACGAAAAGCTGTGTTCGCTGCCGACGTCGCCGAGCACCGCCGGCCCGTAATTGAGGCCGATGCCGATCGCCAATCGCGGCTCGTCGAGCGCCTCCCGTTCCGCGTTCCAGCATTCGAGCGCCCCGAGCATCTTATCGGCGCATTTGAGTGCATTGGCGGCGTCCTCGCTGCTCGCCGCCGGCACGCCGAAGACGGCAAAAATTTCGTCACCGATATATTTGTCTATCGTGCCACCGCAGGCGAAAATTTGCGCGGTCATCCGCTCATGATACTCGCGTAGCATCGAGACCACCGCTTCCGGCATCATGCGCTCGGCCATGCGCGTGAAACCGACGATGTCGGCGAACAATACCGCGACGGTCTGCCGCCGCACCGCGCCCAATGGCTCATCGCGCGCGGCCAGCATCTCGACGAGGTTCGGCGAAAAATACCGCGACAGATTGTTGCGCGCGCGCTCGGCGGCCGCGCGCTGGCGTTCGATCTCGCGCAATCTGCCAATGTCGTCGAGAGTCTTGCGGATCGTGATTTCGAGATCGTTCAGGTCGACGGGCTTGGTGATGAAATCGAAAGCACCGCGGTTCATCGCAGTGCGTAGATTGGGCATGTCGCCATAGGCTGAGACGATGATGGCCTTGACGGGTATCTGCTCTTCGCGCAGCCGGGCGAGAAAGGTGAGCCCGTCCATGACCGGCATATTGATGTCGAGCAAGATCAGATCGATATCAGGCTCGGCCGCGAGCGCTGCCAGCCCCTCTTCGCCGTCACGGGCGAAGCGGAAGATGAATTCTCCCTCGCGAACCTGGCGGCGGAAGCGTTGCGTCAGCAACAGCTCGAAATCGGGCTCGTCGTCGACGGCGAGGATCTTGGCCGGGATCATGCCGCAGTCGCCACCACGTGGGCGCGAGATTGCTTCGCTTCGCTCGCAGTGACGATGGCCACGTCATTGCGAGAACCCCCGGACAGCCGCCCTGCGGGCGTTCCGGGGGGACGAAGCAATCTCGTTGATGCGCTCATGTCCTGGCCCCTGCCGTCGCGGCCTGCCGGGAACGTGGCAGGCGGATCGTGAATTCGGTGAACTCGCCGACCCTGCTGTCGACGGTGATCGTTCCGCCGTGTTGCTGGGTGACGATGTCGTAGCTGATCGACAGGCCGAGGCCGGTGCCCTCCCCGGTCGGCTTGGTCGTGAAGAACGGCTGGAATAGTTTGTCGCGGAATTCGGTCGGAATGCCGGTGCCGTTGTCGCGCACCTTGATCTCGACCTCGTTGCCGAGGTCGCGCGTCACCACTTTCAGTACAGGGCGAAACGCCGCGTCAGCTGCCTCATGTCGCCGCTTGTCCACAGCGTAAAAGCCATTGCCGAAAAGGTTCAGCAACACGCGGCTAATGTCCTGCGGCACCAGCTCGACAGGCGCTAGAGTGCGATCGAGGTCGCGCTCGAGCGTGATGTTAAAGTCATGGTCCTGAGCACGGGCGCCGTGATAGGCGAGGTTCAGCGATTCCTCGATCAGAGCATTGAGATCGACCCTCTGCCGGTCGCCGCTGCCGCTGCGGGAATGCGCCAGCATGCTCTTGACAATGCCATCTGCGCGTTTGCCGTGCTCGGCGATCTTCTCGAGATTGCCGGTCAGCATATCGACCACCTCGTCGACCTCGGCGCGTTTATCGGCGCTGAGGGCGGCGATCGCCGGCCGAGCTGTCTGCCTGAGCTCGTCGAGCAATTCGACCGACAAGGACGCAAAGTTGTTGACGAAGTTCAGCGGATTTTTGATTTCATGGGCGATGCCGGCGGTGAGCTGGCCCAATGACGCCATTTTTTCGGCGTGAATCAAACTGGCTTGCGTGGCTTTCAACTCCTCGTGAGCCGCGCGCAGCTCGCTCTCGCGCCGGTTTCGCTCTAGCAGTGTATCGCGAAATCTTGCCAGGGTCCGAGCGACGGCACCGATTTCGTCCGGGCCTGCCGCCGGGACTGCCACATCGACGTTCCCGGCGTTCAGCCCCGCCATCGCTGCGACCAGCCGGCGCAGCGGCACCACGATCGAACGCAGCACGAGAAAGGTAAGGAAGGCGCCGACCAGCACGGCGGCAGCCACAACGATCCGCGAGAGCCGGGTCGCCGCCGTCGCTCCGGCGACGGCCTCCCGGCGCGCAGCGAGTGCCTCGCCGGTCAGATCGGCGACGATCGAGCCGAGCAGCTGATCGACGGCGAGGCTGTGCTGGCGCGCCTGAGCGAGCAGCGAGTTGCCAATCACCCGGCGGTCGTTGGTGTATTCATCGACTGCTTTGTCGGCGAACCCGTCGTACTGGGCGAGCTCGCTGCGCACTGCGGCAATGCGCTCCGGGTTCCACGGCGCCAGCTTACCGAGATGCTCCTCCGTCCGCGCACGCGCTGCTGCGGCATTGCGCTCGGACAATGTCAGCTGGCTGACCGCCAGATCGGTCATCCAGTAACGCATTTCGCCAAACGCGATCTGCGCACTGTCCGCGTGTTCGATCCCCCTGAGCAGCCCGGCGGCCTTGACCATGCCCGCGGAATTTTCGCTGAGCGCCCGGGTCAGGTAAAAATTTGTTGCGATCAGCACCAAAAGGCCGGCACTCGTCAGCAGAATCAGCCGCGTCCGGATGGTTAGCCAGGCCATTTTGCGCTCCCGCCGCCCCCGGCCGTCTCAGTGATAGAGGGTGATGCTCATAGCCGCCCCGAGGTCCCCCACCTTCCCGCCCTCTTTCGGGTAGCCGGTCAGATCCATTTCGCCTTTCGGCGAACCGTGGCAGACCAGGCAGGACGCCGCGTAGTATTCAGGAACCATGATCCGGAACGCGGGATGCCCGTTGGCATCGACGACGGCGGAATAGGATTGCCCCCTGGGCCACTTCGGATCCAGCAGCTTGGTCTTTATGATGTCGGCCTCCCAGGCGTCGGGCCGAGCCTTGCGGTTCCGCACCAGCTCGGGCGGCGCGGTAACCTTTACCTCGGCCTCGCCTTTTGCCATTTGATTGAAGTCCTCGCTGACGAGACGGGCGAACACGGCCGGGATGAAGCCCTTGAACCCGGTCCCCTTCTCGTTGATCGTCGCTTGATTGTCGTCGGTTACGGCGACGATCGCTGCCATCATTGCCCGCAGGAGCCGTCCCTGACGCGATTTCGGGTCGACCGTCGCTGGGTCGCTGCCGGTCGCCTGGGTATAGCTCTTGACGGCCTGGTCCAGCACGACTTGGCCGGTAAGATGCTTGTCGCCGAGCTCCGGATTATTGATCAGATCCTGATTGTTGGAAACGACCGTGCGCGCGTCCCGCAGCATTTCAGCCAAGCTTTGCGCGATCGCGGCATCTCCGTCGGCCGGCGGAGCGGCTCCCTGTGCCGCAGAGGTCACCAGCCCTACGATCGGCAAGGCGACCATCGCGCTGCGCAGCCAATCGCGGCTCACACCGAAGCACCCGGCAACCGGCGCAATTCTTGCCTAAGCAGGTCGAAATCGACCGGCTTGGAGAGAAACTGGAATGCGCCGGCTTCGGTCGCCTGCCGGCGGCGTTCCTCATCGCCATAGGCGGTCACCATCATGACCGGCAGATCCGGGCGCCGCCTCTTGATCTCGCGCAACAGGTTCAACCCGTCCAACCCTGGCATGTTGATGTCCGACAGGATGACGATCAATTCGGGCCGGACTCCGTTCTCCAGCTTATCGAGCGCCTCCTCCCCCGAGGCAGCAAAATGCAGGACATAGGTGCCTTGCCGCGCCTCGCGGCGAAAACGCTGGCGAAACATATCGGCAACATCGGGCTCGTCGTCGACGACCAGTATCCTGAAGCTCATCGCGTCCTCCAGCGAGATTGCTTCGCTTCGCTCGCAATGACCAGAATAGCCTCGTCATTGCGAGGACCCCCGAACAGCCGCCCTGCGGGCGTTCCGGGGGAACGACTAGAACCAATCATATGGTCATCCCTGCGGTTCCTGCCCGCCTTAAACGCGGCAGCCGGATCGTGAACTCGGTGAACTCGCCAAACGCACTGTCGACCTCGATCGTTCCGCCATGCTGCTGCGTGATAATGTCATAGCTGATCGAGAGACCAGGCCGGTCCCCTCGCCCGTCGGTTTGGTCGTGAAGAACGGTTGGAACAGCTTTTCACGATACTCCGGTGCAATGCCGGTCCCGTTGTCGCGCGCCCTGATCTCGACCGCCTCGCCAAGATCATAGGTTGCTATCTTTAGCACCGGGTGGCTCCCTGCCTCGCGGCTCCTCTTGGTCGCGGCGTAGAGGCCATTGCCAAACAGGTTCAGAAATACGCGCGTCACGTCCTGCCGCACCAGCTCGATCGGCGCGAGGCTGGGGTCGAATTCGCGCTTCATAGTGATGTTGAAGTTCTGGTCCTGGGCACGGGCGCCGTGATAGGCGAGGTTGAGCGCCTCCTCTGCCAGCGCGTTGATGTCGGTCGACTGCCAATCGCCGCTCCCGCCCCGCGAATGTGCCAGCATGCTCTTGACGATGCCGTCCGCACGGCGCCCGCGCTCGCCGATCTTTTCGAGATTGCGGGTCAGCATGCCGACGATTTCGTCGATCTCGGTACAGGTATCCTCCCCGAGTGAGTCCACGGCGGGTGCGGACGGCTGCTTCAGCTCATCGAGAAGCTCGACCGAGAGGTCGGCGAAGTTGTTCACGAAATTGAGCGGGTTCTTGATCTCATGGGCGATCCCGGCGGTCAGCTGGCCCAATGAGGCCATTTTTTCGGCGTGCATCAGATTGGCCTGCGCCACCTTCAACTCGCGCAATGCGGTCTCGGCGGTGTCGCGCGCCGCGCGGATCTCCTCTTCTGCGCGCTTGCGTGTTGATGACCTGCAATACCTCGGCGGTTGCGGTCTGCCGCTCCAGTGCCTCGCGCGTTTCGGTGATCAGCCGCGCATTTTCGATTGCAATGACTGCCTGCGCCGCAAAGTTCTGCAACAGCGCGATCTGCTTGTCGACAAAGGGGCGGACTTCGCGACGATAAATCACGATGCTGCCGAGGAAGGTCTCCTCCCGGCGTAAGGCGAGGTCGCCCGGCGAGCTGTTAATGACCTGCAATACGTCGGCGGTCGCGGTCTGTTGGTCGAGGGCTTCGTCGCGCTCGGTCGTCCTCTCGACGAGTTCCCGGCGGAGTGCCGCGATGGTTTGACCGAGGTCGATCTGAGTGTCGTCGGGCATCGCCTTCGCCTACCTCGCAACCATCACACGCGACGATACCCTTCTACCCCTCGTCCTGCCAGCAAGAGTGCAAGATCGTCGCGGGCCGGATCCCGTGCTTCAAACTTTGCGCCGCTCGTCGTGAAGATCCGCGCCTGTCAGGCGTCGCTGCGGGGCACTGAGCGAGGCTTCAGTGCCTTAGCATGTCATCTGGACCCCGGTTTTCGCGGGGATGAGGAGGTAAGCAACCGCGGAAAGCAATGCCGAGAGTCTCGGCGGGTCCTCCGCCGGTCAGCCCGCGGCGCGGCGACCGAACACCGACAACCCGCGCAGGACATCTATCGCTTGGATCAGTTGCTCGTCGCTCGCCGAGCCGATGTCCTCCGTCGCAACGGCGGGAGCCTCGTCGGAGGCGGGTGTCGCGGTTGCACCGGGGGGTGCACCGGCTGGCGGCTTGTCGGCGGTTTGATCGGGATTCTTCAGCGCGCCCGGCAGATCGGCCTCGCGCCGCATTTGGCCCTGCGCCAGACTCGCCAGCTTGAGGGATGTAACGTCAAGGTCGGGATCGAGACCCTTGCCCTGAATCTCTCTCCCCAAGGGCGTCGTGAAACGGGCAGTGGTCAAACGGATCGCGCTGCCATCGCTCAACGGGATTGTGCTTACGATCGAGCTCTCGCCAAACGTCTTGCTGCCGAGCAGCACAGCCCGGTGGTCGTCCTGCAGCGCGCCGGCGACGAGCTCGGCCTCTCGTGCGGTGCCGCCATTGACCAGCGCGACGAGCGGCAGGCCTTTGGCGAGGTCGCCTGGGGTGGCGGCGATCCGCTTGACGCTCGCCGGTTTGCGGCCCTTGACGACGACAATGTCGCCCTTGTCGATGAGGGCGTCGGCGACAGCGACCGCGGCATCGAAGGCGCCTCCCGGGTTGTTTCGCAGATCGAGGATGAAGCCGATCAGCTTGCTGCCGATCTTTTGCCGGAGGTCCTGCACCGCGGCGGCGAGCGCCGCCTGCGTTCCGCCGTCAAACCCGGCAATGCGGAGGTAGCCGATGTTCCCGGCCTCAACATGCGCGACCACGGTCTGGAGCTTGTACGCCTCGCGCTTGAGCGTCAAATCGATCGGCTTCTCGGCGCCGCGCCGCAGGGTCAACTGGACTTCGCTGCCGGCCGGGCCGCGCAGCTTCTGCTCGGCCTCGCCCAAGGTCAGATCGTAAACCGGCTCATTGTCGATCGTGAAGACGACATCGCCGGGTCTGATCCCGGCCCGCGCCGCCGGCGATCCGTCTTGCGGCGAGATCACCTGCAACTGACCGCTCTGAATGGTCACCGCCATCCCGAGGGTGGCGATCTCATCGTTGGCCGGCGTCTGCGACGCCTTAAATGCCGCCTCGTCGATAAACGAAGAGTGTGGATCGAGACCGGACAGCATCCCGGCGATCGCCGCTCCGATCAGCTTCGTATCGGTAACCGGGTCGACCGCATCCTGGCGAATGCGCTCAAAGGCTTGGTCGAACACATTAAGCTCTTCGTAGGCATTGTCCTTGCTCGCCTGTTGCTGGGCAAAGACCCCGCCCGCAACCAGCGGTAAGGCCATCATCAGGATCACGATTGGCAATCTACGCACCCGCAACATCCTCCATCTCGCCACCCGTCTCGGCCGCCGCCGACGGTAGCCGAACAATGATGGTAATACCATGACCGTCGGTGGCTTCGTCTCGATGGTGCTTTGGGGTACCCGGCGAGGCCGCCGCTGTGCCATGATTACCGTTGAGGTAGCTCGAGGAGGAGCGCGCGATGGCCGGAATGCTCGACGGGAAATCGGCGCTGATCACCGGCGGGGGTGGCGGTATCGGCCGCGCCACCGCTCTCGCCTTTGCGCGCGAGGGCGCCCGGGTCGCTGTCGCCGATATCGTGGAGGAGGCGGCCCGCGAGACCGTCGCTCTCGTCAACGCCGCCGGCGGGCAGGCGATATCGCTGTCAGGCGATGTCAGCCGCGACGCCGACGTGCGCGTGATGATCGAAGCCGTGGTCGGCAGCTACGGCCGCCTCGACTGCGCCTTCAACAATGCCGGGATCGCCGGTTGGCAGGTCGACGCAGTGGGCAAGAAGACAGCGGAGTGGTCCGAGGAAGCGTTCGACCGCATGATTGCGGTGAACCTCAAGGGCGTGTGGCTGTGCATGCGATATGAATTGCCGCAGATGCAGGCCCAAGGCGGCGGCGCGATCGTCAACACCGCCTCGATCGCCGGTCTCGCCGGCTTGCCGACCTCTTCGGCCTATGTCGCGGCCAAGCACGGCGTGATCGGTCTGACCAAGACCGCTGCGATCGAATATGCCGAGGCCAGTATCCGAGTGAATGCCGTCTGCCCCGGCTACATCCGCACCCCTATGACCGAGCCCGGAATGCGGCTGCGCGGCGAGGCGATCCTTGCCCAAACCCCGTTCAAACGGCTGGGTAATCCGGAAGAAATCGCCGAGATGGTCCTTTGGCTCTGTTCCGAGCGCGCAAGCTACGTCTCCGGTGCAGCCTACAACGTCGACGGCGGCTATATGGCAGCCTAGGGTCGGCCCATGGACGCTGCCAGCCTCGCTGGCGACACCGGCCGCCGACCGGCAGCTGACAGGCAGGGTCTCCCCGCAATTTCGCCGACCCCTGTAAAAGCGGGGAAACAGGGTGAATCATCGATTCCGCGCTGAGATCTGACCCTAGATTCTCGCTAAAAGCCTTATAGATTAGATACTTACCCGCCGCTTTCCAACCCGAACGAACAGGGGCGTATTTTCGGCGATCAGGCGGCCGAATCGGTCTATCAGGGGGATAGCAGGGGAGGGAACCAGGCGTCGGTTCGCGGGCTCCAAACCTGCTCGTTGCGAATAGCCGTATTCCGATATTAACAATCAAAGCCAGCTCTGATATAGGGGCGAAACTCCGCCACGGAAAGCCGGCGATCGACACAAGCCACCGTCCCCGGAGCGGGGTAAGGCGGCGGGAGCGGTCCGCTCATCGGGGATGCCCGCCACGCCGAATGGAGCACGATCCCCTCGCCGCGGAGGGCCAGCCTCGCGGCGATGACCGGGACATTCCACGCAGTCCGCGGACTGAGCTCGCAGAAACAGCGAGCGCAAATTCTCCGCATGCTCCATGGCGTTCCGCCCCGGCCTTGTCAGAAAGGCTCGATCAAGTCCCTGCAATTACGCCTCGAGCATTTTTGGGTCACGCGAATGCCTGCGTGCCCGAGAATATTTCACCGGCACGTGCTGCCGGGCCTCAGAAACCACCGACGTACCCCGCACCACGGAGCAGCCACACGATCAGGACGACGATAAGGACAACTCCGAGTATCCCGCCGATGCCGTAACCGCCGCCGCGGCTGTAATAGCCGCCGCGATAATATCCGAAGCCGCCACCAAAAAGGATGATCAGCAGAATAATTATGAGTATCAATTCCATGACAACGCCCCCGTTTCTCAGCAGTTCTGTCGCTTCAGGCTGGCGTAAGTGACCGCCGGTAACCTAAACTGTGCCCTGAGTACGTCACGCGCGAAGCCGCCAAATTTTCATCGGTATTCCCCCTATCCCGATCAATGCCGCTTATGCGTCTTTGCGCGTCTCCACGCGGCGGCGCAAACACACAACATGTTGATTTAGTGTGCGTTATCCGGCGTGAATGCGCATCGCGTGTAACTTGCGGATTTCGACCGAATCGATGATGTCGCCAGGATCGCGCATCCCGAGAAGTGGCCCGATTTCCTGAACGTCGATCTTTCGATCCAACAGACCGCGCGCGATGCTGATAGCCTCGTCCCTGTTTTTTGCTAAGCTCATAACCGTGCCGGCTCCGGCCCGGTAAGACACGTACCAACCGGACATTGTCGCTTCCTCCCGTTTTTTAGCACTAACCGCCACCTTGTAATCGCTGTCCGAACTCACCGCTGGCGAGCGCTGTGTTGACGGCACTGTAAAGCTCTTGTGAGCGAAAAGGCTTAGGGAGGAGTTGGAGGCCATTATCGGCGGCATACTTCATGGCCTCGGGGCTTCCCGAAATCATTACAACCGGAATTCCTCTTTCTTTCAGATGAAGCGCCAATGAAGCGCTTGCCTCTCCCGGCATGAGGACATCGAGGATGACACAATGGACCGCATCGCCGGTTTCCAGAAAATCGCGCATCACGGAACCGCTCGATGCCGTGCTAACGCGATAGTTTTGTTCCTGAAGGACGTCGACAATCACCTCCCGAACGTCACCGTTATCATCGACGACGAGAATATGCTTCGACTGGCCCATCGTTCCTCCCACCACCGGGGCAAATAATTCCCCGGATTCCAGACCCTTGCTAGCCTCGATTGTGACCTCGTTGAGGTAATGTGTCGGTAATGTACATTACCGAATCGGTGCGGGCCGTTTTTTACGCGTATGTTTTGGGAAGGTAAGAAGCGACGCGCGCCCGGACCAACTGATAACATTCGCAAGATGCCGCCACCAGGCCCTGCCGATCAAGTATCGTGACTTGCCGTCGGCCGCGCGCAATCAAACCGCCGCGTTCCAACTCCCGGGCAGCATTCGTGACCGTTGGCCTCTGCACACCCAGCATTTCGGCGAGCAGGCTCTGAGTGATCTGCAGTGAGTCATCGTCACCGCGGTCACGCATCGTGAGCAGCCAACGCGCCAGCCGGTGCTTCAGGCTGTGGGCCCCGTTGCACGCTACCGACACCAGGACCTGCTCGAGAAATGCTTGGACGTAAGCGTACATCAGATCTCGGAAGGACGGCATCCTCTCCATGGCACGCGTGAACGCCGTGCGCGACATCTTTGCCGCGCCCCCGGGGATCTGGACGAGAAGCCGCACGGAAGAAATTTTGGCGCCGAAGACGGCTTGTACAGCCGTGCAACCCTCCCTACCGATCGTCGCCATCTCAATGATACTGCCGTCCGCATAAACCGCCACCGCCGAGACGACACCGCTGTCGGGGAAGAATACATGATCGAGCGAACTATCAGCATCCATCAGCACCTGTTCGCGTTCGCAGCGGATCTGTTCAAGCTCCGGCATAAGCTGCTGGAGATCGGAAGATGGCAAGGCGAGTAAGAGCCGATTGCGGGGCCAATTCGATGGAGCACTCATACGCTCTAACGCACCTCATCCCGATCGGTCTATGGGTGATGGTGATTGGTTGTCATCTCGGCTCCGCGCGTGTTCATCTTCGTCGGGTGGGGAAAGGAATTTGCACGGGTTGGTGTTTTTCGAGATGCTGAAGCGGGGCCGGATGGCGCCGGCGGAGTTCGTCGATCCGCGCTCGGATCGTCCCGAAATCGTCGGCGGCGCGTAGTCGGATCACATTTCCTCCTCGGATGGATCAGGCGTCCACAGTGCGCCCGCGAGCCGAAAGGTACCGCCAGGAAAGCCTCTTCAATCGTGTTTTTGATCCCCCTGTCCCAAGCAAGGCGAGCCGGTCGGAGGGACCTCCGCCCGGCTCGCCCAAAGAGCTTATTCCGGTTTAACGACCGAGGCGTCCGCCAGTAGCTGGTGATGTCGAGCTCCCGGCCCCGGTGTCCGGATTCTCGAGCTGGTATGCCGCCATCTGCTGCAGCTGCTCCTTGCTGCGATCGAGTGTCAGACGGTTATTGTTGGTCTTGATGTCGTTGATCGGTATGCCGACGTATTTGCCGCCCATACCGAGGAACGAGCCGACATCGAGCACCACGACATCCACAGCACCATCCTTGTTGAGGACGAGATCACTGACCTTGCCGATGTTGCGGTTTTGCAGGTCGTAGACCGAGCTCCCGATCATTTTGCTGGCGCGGACTTCGTCCGGCTGAATGATATGGCTCGTCACTGCGGTGCGCGCCGCGGGCATTGTGCTCGTCTGCGCATAGGCGCCGGGCGCTGCAGCGGCGATGATGGCGGCGAAGAT